>CADBON010000094.1 GCA_902796315.1 Oscillospiraceae bacterium
ACCGCACACAGCTTCGACCATGACGCGCTGATATTGAGCGGACTCAAATCCCGATACGTGACCCTTGTGAGCGACAACCGTCCCCAGCAGGTGCGCTTTTCGTTCGATTCTCCCCTGCTGGGCATCTGGGCCAAACCCGGCGCGCCGTACGTCTGCCTGGAACCGTGGTGGGGCATCGACGATGACGCGCACGAAAAAGCCGACTTCAGCCAAAAGCGCGGCATCCTGACGCTGCCCGGCGGGATGGAAAAAACTTTCTGCTGGAAAGCGGAAATTCAACACGATATCTGTTGACGAACGCACAAAAGCGGAGTAGAATAGAGTTAGAAAGGACGGGGAGAATATGGCAGACAATTATGACGATTCCCTCTCGCCTCTCGGCGACGAGTACGGCCCCGATATCGTTACCGTTGTGGACGATGAAGGCCACGAACACACTTTTGAAGAGTTGGACCGCATCGAGACCGACGACGGCAGGTTCATCGCGCTGCTGCCGCAGTACGACACCGCCGAAGAGATCATCGAAAGCGACGGCGAACTGATCATCCTCAAGGTCACCGAAAACGAAGACGGCGAAACCTATCTTGAACCGATCGAGGACGAAAAACTGTTTGACGAGATCGGCGCGATTTTCGAGGAGCGGTTGGAAGACGTCTTTGAATTTGACGACAACGACGAAAAAGACGAATAACACACACCCTGCGGTGTTCGATCAATGCGTTCATCGCTAACCCTACGAATTTTTCGGGAGTCCGGGTCCGCCGGCAGATTGCAGACCTCCCGCCACGGCGGAAGAAGGGAGCGAGAAACCGGAGGCAGGACACCCACCTGCTGATGCAGGTTATCCGTTGGCGCATCCGGCATTGCGGGGTTTATTTATGAAACTTGCTTGCTGACGAGGCAAGATAAAACTCTATATCGAAAGAAGATTGAAAGCAGACCCAATAAGAACCAAAGGATGAAAAAACGATAGGGTTTCCCAGAAAGAAAAGCCCGTCCGATTCCCCTGTTGGGATTCGGACGGGCTTTTTTACCGTCGTTATTCGCTCACCACTTATTCTGTATATACTCACAGAACGCGAGCATATCGTGCACCTCGATCACGGTGCCGTCATCCAAAACACAGCGGCCGTTCCACGTTCCCCATACCTGGTGGCCGATGCTGCCGGCAAGGCCGAGCACGAGTTTATTGGAATAATTGTCATAGGTCGGCGTCATCGTCATCTCAAACCGGCCGTCGTTGGAGGTAAACACCCACGGCATCAAGAAGTTGTCGGGATCGCGTTTGAGATAGACTTCCTCGATTTTATGGCCTACGCCGTCATAAAACAGCATATTCTCGGTGGCGGCGGACATATCGCCGAAGCCCCAGCCGATCTCGAAGCCGAACAGGTGGCCGTCGGGCAGGCGCGTGGTGCCGTTGCCCCAGTACCAGGTCACGCTGTGCGGCCAAACGCCGCGGCCCCAGTCCAGCGTGCAGAAAACACCCTGTTCAAAAGTGACGAACTCCTCGCCATTCTTCTCGATCCGGCAGGTGCAGGGCATGGAATTGACCTTTTGATTGAGATAAAAGTGCCCCTTCTTTTCAAACGGCAGCGCCATGGTGAGCGACTGCAGACCGGGCATAACCTCGATCTCGGCATGGACGACGTAACGGTCGCCCTTGTGTTTGAAATCGGCGTCCAAAAAGCGCTTATCGCCCGTGAACTCGCTTTTGGCGTAGCAGCCGGGTCCGTGAAAAACGTCGGCGTAGGGCACGGTATTGTCTTCCTCAAGACCGATCCGACCAAAGGTCAGAGGGGCGACGGAAAGATAATCGACCCTCTCCCCTGTTTTGCGGTTAAACAGCGCAAACGTGAACGCACCGGCAAGCGAAATGTCGGCGATATTGAACTGCAGCGTATAGGTGCTGTCGGCGATCTGATAAAAATCCCACTCCTTGATGCGGGTCTTGTTGCCGCGCACGGCGGCACGGCGGTACACGTAGCGATTCAGCTCGCAGTAGCCGGGCTTTGCGACGTTACCGGCACGGTCCAGCAAATCGGTCGGTTCGGTAATTCTGACCTGGTCCATAATCACACCTCAACAAAATGAATCAAAAAGGCACCGCAGCGCAGTGCCCTTTCGTTTACGATACCCGGATCCCCTCCGCCTCGCGTGCGGCGCGGGCTTCGGCCTCCATTTCCGCAATTTCTTTTTTGCGTTTTTCGATGTGCTCCACGTACTCGGAAACGTCCTTGTACTTCACGGGGATGTTTTTCTTTTTGATGATCACGTTGATCGCCAGCAGAAGTACGAACCCGACCATAAGCACGATCGCGCCGATGCCGAGGTGACCGCTGTAAACTTCGCCGAAATTCTTGCTCAACTGCGCGTTAAAAACGAGGAACGACACAGAACCGACGGCGGCAAACAGAAGCCCGAGGCAGGACAGCGTCATATTGCGCTTAAAGCCCTTCGGCGAACTGGACAGCGTATTGAGGAACAGATTCAACAGCGCGCAGACAGCCGCCAAAAAGACGCAGAGAATGGCAAGCAGAAAGCAAATGAACGCCGTACCCGTCAACTTGGACTCGCCGATCATTGCCGTGACCACGTCAAGATTCAGTTTGCCAAGCACGTCGGTGACCAGCGACAGAATGGAAACGTCGCTGTTGATGGCGTTGTAAGGAACGGCCGCCTGAACGTGCGCCAACGGCAGGAACAGCGAGCCGATGGGCAGGAAAATCAGAATCAGACGGATAATATGCCACTTGGAACCGATGAACGAAAACTTGACACGGTCAATTTTCGGCTGAAAGCGGATGTGCTCCTCCTCGGCCGCGTCGGCATCTTCCGCCAAGCGTTCCTGGTGGTTGTAGTAAAGCAGATTGACCCCGCACTTGGGGCAAGTGGGTTTGATGTCTATCATCCGAAGATGGTAGCCGCATTTCGGGCAATTCGCCATAATAACACCCTGCCTGTTCAGAAAGTAAGTTTAGTATAGCACACTCCTCCGCGGTTTTCAATACCGCGAAGGAAGGTGCAAATCGTTATTTGCGAGAAATTGCAAGTTTGGCCTTGGCGACGATGTTGGCCGCATCCAAGCCGTAGAGGTGCAGCAGTTCGACCGCGGGGCCGGATTTGCCGAACGTATCCTCAACGCCGACCTTCACGACCGGCACGGGGAACGCTTCGCACACCGCGTCGCACACCGCGTCGCCCAGGCCGCCGATGACGTTATGCTCCTCGGCGGTGACGATGCAGCCCGTCTTTTTGGCGGAAGCAATAACGGCGTCTTTATCAAGCGGCTTGATCGTCGCCATATTGATAAGATCGACGGAGATCCCCTCTTCGGCAAGCGTTTCTGCCGCGGCGATCGCTTCGCTGACCATCAGGCCGGTGGCGATGATCGTGACGTCGGACCCTTCACGCAGCGTGACGGCCTTACCGATCTCGAAGCGGTAGTTCTCGTCAAACACGCGCGGCACGGCCAAACGGCCAAAGCGCATATAGACGGGGCCCTCGTATTCGGCGGCGGCAAACACAGCGGCACGCGCCTCGACATCGTCGGCCGGGTTGATAATGACCATGCCCGGGATGGAGCGCATCAGCGCAATATCCTCACAGCACTGGTGGCTGGCGCCGTCTTCACCGACGGAAATGCCCGCGTGCGTGGCGCCGATCTTGACGTTGAGATGCGGATAGCCGATAGCGTTGCGCACCTGCTCAAAGGCGCGCCC
>CADBON010000095.1 GCA_902796315.1 Oscillospiraceae bacterium
GCTGGAGGACGATCCCGCCGTGCGCGCCTACCTGCTGATGGGGTTGACCGCTCATTTTGAGTACGAACGCCGCGAGCACAGCCCGGGCCTTTGCTTCCTGTACGGCGCGTGCACGGGCCGTCCCTGCGACGTGGACGAAGCGGTGCAGACGCTGCGCGATTTCCCGCTGGATCTTGTTCAGCGGACGATGGTCAACCGCAACCGCAAGGGCCTTGCGATGGATGACGAGCCGCTCTACTGGGGCGAGGAGCCGCATCTGCTCTATCCGCTGGCGTGGGATGAACGTCCCCTGCGCCGCAACGACCCCTTTGCCTTTGAGGGCGGCCACGCAAGCAGCGCGATCCCCGCGACCGAGTACCTGTTCTTTTACGAACTGGGCCGCGCGCTCGGCGTGATCGGGTAACTATGTCTTTTAGCGAAACCGCGAGGTTTCGCTTTTTTTGAAGGAGGTGCCGTTATGCGTGAACGATCTCTTGACCGCGATTGGCTGTTCCGGTACGGCGAAATCGAGAATGCCGACTACGCGGGGTATGACGACCGCTCGTGGCGCGTCGTCACGCTGCCGCACGACTGGGCGGTCGAAAACGAATTCAGCCGCGACTGCTCCAGCGGTACGGGCTATCTGCCCGCCGGCGTGGGCTGGTACCGCCGTCATTTCACGCTGACCGAAGCCGAGGCGCGGCAGTGCGCCTTTCTGACCTTCGGCGGCGTGTACTGCAACAGCCGCGTGTACGTCAATTCCAACTACCTCGGCAAACGGCCGTACGGATACAGCACCTTCACCTATGAGATCACCGATTTTATCCGCCCCGGCGACAATGTCATCAGCGTCAAGGTCGAGCATACGCACACCGCCGATTCACGCTGGTATACCGGCAGCGGCATCACCCGCGGCGTCACGCTGACCGTCACGGGCCGTCCGCACTTTCTGCGCGGCGGCGCGGGGCTGTTTTTCCGAACGCCCGCCGTCACCGCCGAAACGGCGGAGATCGCGGTGGACTTTGCCCTGTCGGGCGAGGGGACGGCCACATTTGCGCTGTACGACGGCGACGTCTGCGTCGGCAAGGCAACGGCCAAGGGCGCGGGCGGCACGGCGTCCTTTTGCGTGCAAAAGCCGCGTCTGTGGTCGGTGGAGGACCCCTATCTCTACACCCTTCGGGCGACGGTCAAAAAGGGCCGCGCCGTGACCGACGAACAGACCCTGCGCGTCGGCCTGCGCACCATGACCTTTACCGCCGACAGGGGATTCTTTCTTAACGGGAAACCCCTCAAACTCAAGGGCGTGTGCTTGCACCACGATGCGGGCGCGCTCGGCGCGGCCGTGCCGAAAGAGGTATGGGCGCGCCGCCTTGCCATTCTGAAAGAGGGCGGCTGCAATGCCGTGCGCACCAGTCACAACCCGCCCGACCCGGATCTTTTGGACCTGTGCGACGAGCACGGCTTTGTGGTCATGGACGAGGCGTTCGACGAGTGGGAGGGCTGTAAAAACAAGTGGTGGCACGGGCATAACGTCTACCCGCCCAAGCACCACGGTTACAGCACCGACTTCCCTGCCTGGCACGAGCGCGACTTGACCGATTTCGTTCTGCGTGACCGCAACCATCCCTGCGTGGCGCTTTGGAGCATCGGCAACGAGATCGACTACCCCAACGATCCTTACGTGCACCCCGATTTCACGGGCGTGCGCGGCAATAACGACGCGGGCAAGCCCGACCAAGAGCGCGTCTATGACAAGGATAAGCCCGACGCGCGGCGTTTGGCCACGGTCGGGAAAGAACTGGCGGCCATCGTGCACCGCTGCGACCCCACGCGCCCCGTGACGGCGGCGCTTGCCTTCCCGGAGATGAGCGAGGCCATCGGTCTGACGGACGTGCTGGACGTCGTCGGCTACAACTACCGCGAGAATCTGTACGCGGGCGATCACGAACGGGTGCCGCAGCGCATTCTGCTCGGCAGCGAGAACGGACACGGCGCCGACGCCTGGCGCGCCGTGCGCGATAACGAATATATCGGCGGCCAGTTTTTGTGGACGGGCGTCGATTATCTCGGCGAGGCGGCGGGCTGGCCGGTACGCGCTTCGGGCGCGGGCCTTTTGGACCTTGCGGGCTTCCCCAAGCCGCGCTATTACTATCACAAGGCGATGTGGTGCGACAAACTAACCGCCGCGCTGACCGCCACAGGGCAAGACGGGCGTGAGACCTTCGGTTGGAATTTCGCCGAAAAAGAGGAGGTCACCGTCGTTCTGTATACCAACGCGGACGAGGCCGAGTTGTTTTTGAACGGCGAATCGTTCGGCGCCAAACGCACCGCGCGTGACGGTGACGGATACCGCGTGGAATGGCGCATCCCCTTTGCCGAGGGGCATCTGCGCGCCGTTTGCCGCCGCGGGAACGAGCATACAAGTGCCGGTCTGACCACGGCGGGTCCCGCCGCGGCTGTCAGCATCGACCTGACGAAATACAGCGACGACGGCTTTTATCAGGCGGTCATTGAGTTGCAGGATCGCAACGGCCGTCCCGCCGCAGGCGCGTGCGAGATCGCGGTCGGCGCCGACGGGGCACAGCTCTGCGGCATTGAAAACGGCGACATTGCCGACCTTACGCCCTATTACCGCAGTTTGCGGCGAACGGTAGGAGGCCGCGTCATCGCCTACCTTCGCCCGGATGAGGGCGCGACGGCCTTCACCGTCACCGCTGAGGCCGAAAAGAACGTCGTGACCACCGCCACGGTGCAGTTGCCGTAACACCGGGCGCGGAATCATTCAAAAGAAAAAACCGACTGAAATCCCGATGGATTCAGTCGGTTTTCTTGTATTTGCAGGGTTAAAGTCCGTTTCGCGTCAGTGCCGGGGTTCCTTCTCGAATTGCGACTGCACGACCGAGCGGCGTTTGTAGTGGCTTTTGTCCTCATACATTTTAACGTCCGCGTCGTTACAGACCTCGTCGAAGGGGCGCGTGCCGTCGTACATCGCCTTGCCGAACGAGGCCATGTACGGCGTTTTTTTCAGCGCGTCGGTCACGCGGCGGATATACTCGTCCGTCTGTTCGGGCGTCTTGCGCAGCGCGATCGCGATAAACTCGTCGCCGCCCGTGCGGTAGACGTACGTACTGCGGTCGCACGCTTTGGTGCAGGCGTCCGCCAGCGCTTTCAGCGCTTCGTCGCCGGCGGCGTGCCCCTTGGTATCGTTCAGTTCCTTCAGACCGTTGAGGTCCATCGAGATCACCGCGAACTTCTGCCGCGAGCGGCGTTTGACGTCAGCGTACAGACTGCGGCGGTTCAAAAGGCCCGTCAACTGGTCGCGCTTGTAGGAGTCGATATACAGGAAGATATAGTAGATGGTGCACGAGATCATCATCGTCGCGGGCAAAATGAAGCGCCGTTCCGTCACGACCTCCAGATATATGGAAAAAACGTTGATCCCCAGCAGGTACAGCACCACCAGCAACTCGCCCAGTTCGACGGTGCGGCGGAAGTGGATGGTCAGCACCAACAGCAGGAACATATAGCACCCGCCGATGATGTGGGGCAAAAAGCCCAGCGGCCCGCGCACGAAGGAGTTTGTTTCGGAAAAGCGAAAGACCCAGCCCGTGCGGATGCTGGCAAAGGTGACGAAGGTCGTGAACGCCACACCCGCCCACAGCACGCTCATATACAGGTGACGGCGGCGCAGGAACACGCTTATCACGCACACGACCGCGGCCGACGGCAGGACGTAGCCGACGGCGGACGCCAGGTGCCGCGAAAGCGTGGCGTACTCATAATACGAAAAGTACACGTCCGACATATTCGCCAGCACCTGAACGAACACGATGACGATATACACCAAAAAATAGATGTTGGTGCGCCGGTCAAACGTGTGGTTTTGCAGGGCAAGGCCAAGCATGCCGAAAATCAGAAAAAACGTAACGATGTTTTGCAGCAGCAGTTCTTCGAGTCCCATAGGGCCCCCCTTTCTTCCGTAACGTCGGTTCGCGTTTATCGTGAGGAATGAATGACAAAGGTGGTGGTGTTTTCTCGCAGATCCGGCAGCGCTTTCCATTCGGCGGAGTAAACGCCGTTGGTGGCGGTCAGCCGGTAATAGGGAACGGTTTCGCCGAGAATGGCGGCGAACTGATAGGGCTTGCCCGCTTCGGTGACGACGGTGAAGACCGTTTTCTGCGGCACAAAGGCGTTTTCGGCGGGGTCCCATTCGCCCTGCTCCAGCGCCACGGTCACGCCGTCGGTATCACAGACGAACCGCATGGCCGTCAGACTGGGATCGTCCTTGTTCAGCACCGTCGCCTCGCCCAGCGCGCGGTACTCTTCGGCCGAGGGGTCGTCATAGACCGTCAGCGTGAACAGCGTCGCTTCGGCGGCGGTGGTCGGGGTGCCGGGAGTGTCCGGCACGGCGTCGGTGCCGAAGGGGATCCACGCGACTTCCGCATCGCAGTACGGCGCAAGATCGCAGAGTTTGGTCATCTCCTCTGCCGAAACGCGGGTGGCGCCAAGGGCGGCTATCTGTTTGAGAAAGGCCTCTTCTTTGGCCTTGACCGCCGCGTCGGCGCTGACATTGTCGGCCGCGAACGAGATGTTGCCGCCGGCGGCGTACTCGGTGACGTGCAGGCGGGATTCCTCCGGCAGGGGAGCGGTCAGGTCGGCGTCCTTTTTACCGAGGTCATAGACCATACCGTTGGCGAAAGTGCCTTGGAAAACCGATTGTTCAAACACGGTTTCGGCAATGCCGTCGGGGCCGAAACGGCGCACGGACGTGCTTTCGGCGCCCGCGCCGTTACTGCCGCTGAGCAGCAGACAACCGTTCATATACAGCGCGGCGTTGGTGCGGTAGCCGTCCTCGTACCAGTCGCACAGTTCCAGCGTGCCGCCGTTGTTGCGCACAAGGCCGTTCCAGTTGTAAAAGGTGGGGTCAACGCTTTCAAAACGAAGCATCATTTCGGGAATGCCGTCCTGCCCCAGATCAAGCAGCGCGTAGCGCGTGTTCGCGGGACTGCCCTCCAGCGCGGCAACCTTGGCGCGCAGTTCGGCAAAGGTGTAGGAACCGTAGGCAAGACCGTCGTAGTTCACGCCCTCGTCATCCGTGCGAAACACGTCGGA
>CADBON010000096.1 GCA_902796315.1 Oscillospiraceae bacterium
GAAAGCAGTGCTTTTTTCAATCCAAGCCGCAGGCTTGGTATATCATCGCCGCACGTGTGCGGCGGATATCTTCCCGTCGAAGGCGGGCATATCATCAGCCCGTAGGGCCGGATGCCTGCGGCTTGATTTGCGCGGCAACGCCTTTCCGTGCTGTCAGTCCTTATTCTTACATTTTTAAATAGTTTTTCAGCTGCACCGAAAACGGGGCATATACAGGTATATAATGGGGGCGAAACGAATCGATAAAAAGATTTCCGTACAGACAGACCGTTTTGCGGCCGACAACAGAAAAGGAAGGGGACAATCATGCAGAAAGAGGTCAATTCCACAAAAGACAAAAATGATAATGATCCCAAAGACACTCTGGTTTCTGATGATTTTGATAACAGATGGGACGCCAAGTTCTCAAAATATGCCGAGGGCGGAATACTGTCTGCAGAAGAATTCGACAAAATGATGCAGGAGATGATCGATTTTGAATGATCGAACTAACGTACCTTTTTTGACACATAACGTGTGGTATATTATATATGTAGAGAAACGGAGGGCTTGCACGAATGAAAGAGACCGAGACGGAAAACCGACACGCAAAACGAGGGGTGTTTTGGGTGGTCGACGGCGCGCTGCTGGCCTTCCCCTTTGACGGCGCGATACCCGAGGCGACCGCCAAAAGCGGCAACACCTATACCCACAAGCGGCTGTGGGAGCACGTAAAGCCACACAACAAGCCGTTTGATTACTACCCGAGAGGCAGGGTGGAACTCAACGCACGGGGCGAAGCCGTGATCTATATGAGCCCGCACGTCGGCGAGGCGTTTTTGCCCGCCATCAAAACCGCTTTCGGGTTGACGGGCGAGCCGGTCGTCAAGTACGACCACAGCGAGCATTACAACTGCCACCTTGACAAATCCTGACGGATGCGGTATTAGATATGAAAAGGAGTGATCGTAAAAATGACGTACGTGATTTCCGACCTGCACGGTTACAGCGTTGAAAACCTGAAAAAGCTGCTTGAAAAGGCGAATTTCGGCGAGGAGGATTTCCTCTACATCCTCGGCGACGTGATCGACCGGAACGGCGACGGCGGCGTGGGCGTTCTGCAGTGGCTTTTGTACCAGCCGAACGCCGAGCTGATCATGGGCAATCACGAGGCGATGCTGCTCGCGTGCGATTTCGTCTTTGACGAGATTTCGGACGAGTTTCTCGAAAACATTGACGAACGGCAGGTCGAGATCCTGCAGACCTATTTGCAAAACGGCGGGGACCCCACGCTTCGCAATCTTGCCGAACTCGACAGCCGCACGCGATCCGACGTTATCGATTATCTTCGCGATTGTCCGCTGTACGAGGCGGTCACGGTCGGTGATACGGACTATATTCTTGTTCATTCGGGCTATGAAAACTTCCGCCCCGACAGAAAGATCGGCGATTATTCGCCCGACGAGCTGCTCTGGGCGGAGCCGGAACTCGACACGGTGTATTACGAAAACGTGCACACCGTTTTCGGCCACACCCCGACGGTCATTTTCGGCGAGGAATTTTCGGGCAAGATCGTGCGCACCCGCACGTGGACCTGCATCGACTGCGGCGCCGCGTCGGGACACGAACCCGTTTTGCTTCGTCTGGACGATAACAAAGAGTTTCGGCTGTCGGAATGATCCAATGTTCCCCGTTGCTGTCATCAAGCAAGGATTTGGCAACTGCAGCCGTATTCAAAAAACAATAATGAATTTACAAAAGGTAGCATCATGAGAGTGAATTTATCTGCTATAACGGCCTATATCAGCCAGAATAAACTTACAAAAGAACAGGTCGCTGAAACGCTTAAACGCAAAGAAAAATTTACGGTTTTTTGTGACGTCAACATTTCCGGGCTTGATTTGAGCGATATGGATTTGAAAGGTGTGTTTTTCATCAACGTCGCCATGGACAAAACTGTATTCAAAAACGCCGATTTAAGTTCTGCGGGTTTTTATCATTGTAACGTGAGCAAGGCGGATTTCACCGACGCCGATCTGAGGTCCGCTGAGTTCTTTTACGGCAGTGTGACGCATTCCGATTTTGAACGGGCAAAGCTTGACGCGGTGGAATTCAACAGTGTGGCTTTCTGGTGCAACACCGTAAAAAACGCAAGCATCAAAGGAGCGGGTTTCATCTTCACGGACCTTGCCGATTGCAGTTTTGAAAACGCGGATCTGCAGAAAGCCGATCTTTCGACCGCGCACTTTGATTATACGAGTTTTTGCGGCGCAAACTGCCGGGACGCTCGCTTTGCCTATGAGCCCCGACGTGATTATGCAGACTTTAAAGGCGCTGATATAACCGGCGCCGTGATGATTAAACGTGAAGACGTTCCCGTTGCACAGGCGATTGCCGCGAAGGAGGATAACGATGACAAACAAACCTGATACTTCAAAAGCGTGCTGCTTTACGGGGCACAGACCCGAACGGCTGGACGCGCCCGAGAAAAAGGTGATCGAGTGGCTGGAAGAACAGATCGACAAAGCGATTGCCGACGGCTACACCGATTTTATATCGGGTACCCAGCGCGGCGTTGACATCTGGGCGGCCGAAATCGTGTTGAAAAAGAAACGCGAGGGTAAAACCGTCCGCTTGATCTGCGCCGTGCCGTGGGCCGGGGTGGAACGGGAGTGGGAGCAGAACTGGAAGGACAGATACTATCAGATGATGAACAATGCCGACGAGCGGCATTTTATTTGCAACTATCCCGGAAGAAAGGCGTTCTTTGAGCGCAATCACTGGATGGTCGACCATTCGTCGCTGCTGATCGCCGCCTATACGGGCGCGCCCGGAGGCACAAAGGAAACGATAGACTACGCCAAAGAAAAAGGCCTTGAGGTTCGTGCGATGCCGAGAAAACTGTAAAGACGTATGAAAAACGGATGCCCGGCAGGGCATCCTATTATTCACCCCCGACCGTATTGTAAAACCCGTTGATTTGGTGTATAGTGTAACAAAGGGCTTTCGTTTACGGAAAGCACATCTCGCCGGGAGGGCTTATGATGGAAATCACGCTTGGCAAATTCACGGTCACCCTGCACGAGGGGCAGTCCTGCTCGCTGAAGGACGTACAGGAAAGCGAGGGCGTCACGAAGACCGTCTTTCACTTTAGCTGGACGGAAGAAAACGCCGCCAACGACGACGGGTTTTCGGTCTATTGGACCGAGGCCGTGGCGGGCGTGATGTACAAATGGGACTCGCGCTGTATGTCGGCCCGTGAACTGACGGCGCACTGGGACGACCGCTTTTCGTCCATGCTGTCGCGGTTATCGCCCGTGACCTGCTATTTTGACGGGCTGGGCCGCAACCGCTACTGCTGGGCGCTGTCGGAGTGCAAACACCCGGTAGAACTGCTCAACAAGATAAACGATCAGAGCGGCCGGCTGGGGTTGCAGTTTTCATTCGGAACGCGGCAATTCACCCGCCGGTATGAAACGGAGATCACCCTGCTGACCGACGTCCGCGACGTGCCGATGCGCGAGGCGGTGACGGACGTCGCCGCCTGGTGGGAAACGCTGGGAATGAAGCCAATGCCGGTGCCGGACGACGCGCGCGAACCGCTGTACTCGTTCTGGTATTCGTACCACCAGGAGGTGAACGAGGCGGACGTCGAGGCCGAATGCCGCCGCGCCAAAGAGATGGGCTTTCGGCTGTGCATCGTCGACGACGGCTGGCAGACCGAGGATATCTCCGGCGGGTACGCCTACTGCGGCGACTGGAAGCCCGCTCCGGGCAAGTTCCCGACTATGGCGGCGCATATCCGGCGCGTGCACGAACTGGGCATGAAATACCTGCTGTGGTACAGCGTACCGCTGATCGGTGAACGCAGCGAGCATTACCGGGAATTCCAAGGAAAACTGCTGCGGTCGCGGCCGTCGCTGAAAGCCGCGATCCTTGACCCGCGCTACCCCGACACGCGCGCCTTTTTGGTCGAAACGTTCCGCCGTGCGCTGACGGAATGGGATCTTGACGGCTTCAAGCTCGATTTCATCGACACGTGGACAGACGATCCCGCCAACGCGCCGTACAACGAGGGGATGGATATTCCCGCCCTGCAGGACGCGGTGGACGTCTGTATGACCGAGATCACGACGACCCTGCTGGCGATCAAGCCCGACCTGCTGATCGAATTCCGGCAGAATTATATCGGCCCCCATCTCAAACGCTTCGGCAACATCTTCCGGGTGGGTGACTGTGCGGGCAACTATACGCGAAACCGCGTCGCCATTCTCGACTTGCGGATGCTGACCGGCCCGGCGGCCGTGCACTCCGATATGCTGATGCTGGCGCCGTTCGAGGACCCGCGTGTGAACGCTTTGCAGATGATCAGTTGTATGTTCGGCGTGATGCAGTACAGCGGCCGTCTGGACCGGCTGGATGACGCCATGCTGAAAACCTCGCGTTTCTGGCTCGCCTTTTTCAAGGAACACCGCGACCTGCTGCAAACGGGAACGCTGACGGCGTACGAGCCGCACCTGCTCTACACCTGGGTGAAGTCCACGCTGGCGAACGAGTGCGCGGTGGGCGTTTACGCCATCGACAAATGCGTGCGGCCCGACCCCGCCGACACGATCTATATCGCCAACGGCTGTATGGGCGAGCGCGTGCTGGTCGAATTGACCGGGACCTATCACGTCCGCGTGCTGACCTGCTGCGGCGACGAGGCGGACAGTTATGACAAGACCTTTGACGGGGTGACCGCGCCGGCCGTCCCCGTCGGCGGATTACTTGTTCTGACACGCAAAAACTGACGCAGGGAAAGGCGGCGGCAAAATGGAATCAGCGGCAATCGAAAAATGGATCGACCAACAGGGCGTTGCGTTTATCGGCTCGGTAGACGAAGAGGGCTTTCCGAATATGAAAGCGATGCTCAAGCCGAGAAAGCGCGACGGGCTGAGGACGTTTTATTTTTCCACCAACACGTCCTCGCTGCGGGTCGCGCAGTACCGGGCGAACCCGAACGCCTGCGTCTACTTTTATCACAAAGGTCTTGTGAAATACGTCGGCGTGATGCTGACGGGCAAAATGGAAGTGCTGACCGACGCGGACGCCAAACAGATGATCTGGCGAAAGGGCGACACGCGCTTTTACCAAGGCGGCGTCACGGACCCGGATTACTGCGTGCTGCGCTTCACGGCCGA
>CADBON010000097.1 GCA_902796315.1 Oscillospiraceae bacterium
GACAGACAGGGCAACGTCGTGGCCCGTTTCGAGCCCACCGCTTCCATGGACGACCTTGACAAGTGCGTCGCCTCGCTTCTGTAAACCTATACCAAACCAATTCTTTTGAGGAGGAACTACCATGATCACCGAAATCACCAACAACGATTTGTCCGCCGCCCTTGCCGCTCCCAAAGCCGTGGTCGATTTTAACGCCACCTGGTGCGGCCCGTGCAGTATGCTTGCCCCCATCCTTGAGGAACTCTCGAACGAGATGGACGGTCAGGTCGCCTTCTTCGGCGTCGACACCGACGAGAACCAGGCGCTTGCCATCGAATACCGCGTTGAGAGCATCCCCACCCTGATCCTCTTTGAGAACGGTCAGCCCGTGCGCCAGACCGTCGGTTATATGCCCAAAGAGACGCTCAAGAACTTTGTCGAGGGCAAATAAGACCATGGCAAACTATGACGCGCTGAAACTCGAAAACCAGTTGTGCTTTCCGCTGTATGCCTGCGCGAAAGAGATCGTGCGCCGCTACAAGCCGTTTTTGGACGAGATCGATCTGACCTATACCCAGTATATCGCCATGATGGTGCTGTGGGAGCGCCGTTCCGTCACCGTCAAAGAACTCGGCTCGCTCCTGTTCCTTGACAGCGGCACGCTGACGCCCCTGCTCAAAAAACTCGAGAGCAAGGGGTACGTCACCCGCGAGCGCAGCGAGACCGACGAGCGCGTGCTCAACGTGACCGTCACCGAGCAGGGGATGGCGCTGCGCGAAAAGGCCGTCGAGATCCCCGCCAAGATGGCCGGCTGCGTTTGCCTCTCACGCGAGGACGCCCAATCCCTGTATGTCGTTCTGCACAAGATCATGTCCGGCATCTGTGAAGCGGAATAACAAGTAATTTGAATAATGCCCCGCCGTCAGGCGGGGCGTTTTTATTGCGGAAAAACAAAAAGTGATTGACAAAGGAGAAACCCTGTGTTATGATCAAACTGTACTAATCGTAATAGTACAGTAGTGCAAATCGAGGAATAAGGAGGTGCTGCGCTTGAATCTGATTTTAGATTATCGCTCACGCACACCCTTTTATGAACAGATCAAGGAAGAGATTGTCAAGGCCATCGCCCGCGGCGAACTGCACGAGGGCGACCGACTCCCGTCGCTGCGGCAGTTGTCGGCGGAGTTGTCGGTCAATCTCAACACCGTCAAGCGTTCGTTCGACGAACTGGAACTGCAGGGCGTTGTCAGCACGGTGCAGGGGAAGGGTGTGTTCGTCAGCGACCGCGCCGCGGCGCAGGCCTACCTCGCGCCCGCGCTGGCGGCGGCCAAGACTTCGATGCAGCGCGCCAAGTCGCTCGGCGCCGAAAAAGATCAGCTGCTCGATCTTGTGAACGAACTCTATAAGGAGGAAGAGATATGACAGAAACCGCTCTTGAATTTCGGAACGTCACGAAATCGTTTGACGGCGTGCCCGTCGTTAAAGAGATTTCTTTCCGGGTCGGCGCGTGCTCGATCTACGGCCTGGTCGGGTGTAACGGCGCCGGCAAGACCACGCTGCTGAAAATGGCCGCCGGCATTTACAAGCCCGACCGCGGCAGCGTGCTGGCGGACGGTGAAGACGTCTTTGACAACGCCGCCGTGCGCGGTCGCCTGTTCTTTGTTCCGGATGACCTGTATTTTCCCCTCGGCGCCACGGTGCGATCCATGGCCCGTTTCTATGCCGATTACTACCCCGCGTTTCAGGAGAAAACGCTGCAAAATATTCTGAACCTGTTCGGGCTTGACAGCAAGAAGCCCCTACGCGGGTTTTCGAAAGGGATGCAGCGGCAGGCGGAGATTGCGCTCGGCCTGTCCACCCACCCGAAGTACCTGCTGCTGGATGAGACGTTTGACGGGCTCGATCCGCAAAAGCGCGAGTTTGTGCGCAAACTGCTGCTGGAATACGCGGCCGAAAACGACGCCTCGATTCTCATCGCCTCTCACAACCTGCCGGAGCTTGCCAACCTCTGCGACCACATCGGCCTTGTTAACGGCAAACGCCTGACGATGGACTGCGACGTCAACGACGTCTCCCGAGACTACATCAAGGTGCGCGCCGTCTTCGGCGCGCCGCTCTCCACCGAACAACTTGACGCGATACACGCCGCCTCCCGCAAGGACGAGGGCGTGTCCGCGACCTTCGTGTTTCACGGGAATTACGAGACCGAGCGCCCGAAACTTGACGCGCTCGCCCCTCTTGCCGTCGACGAATTTGCCCTGACGCTGGAAGAAATATTTTTGAGTGAAATGGAGGACAAGGATTATGACGTCACAAAGATTTTCGAGTCGTAAGCCCGCGCGCCGCGATTTTTTGCGCGCGCTCGGCGAGGCGTTCCCGTTTGCGCTGCTGGTTGCTTTGCCGCTCATCTGGAAATTGCCGTTTGAAACCTCTCTTTTCCTGCGCTCGAGCGAAACCGCCTCTGTGCACTCTGCCTTCGGTTTGTTCGTGGAAGGCGACGTCTTTCTCGTGACGGCCTGCCTTGTTGCCGCGGGCGTTCTTTTGGCGCTGCGCCTTTTCGCGTTCTGCTTTCGCAAAAACAGCGTGAACGTCTTTTTCAGCGCAGGCCTTTTGCGCAAAACTCTCTACCGCAACCGCGTGCTGGCGGGGCTGCTTGCGCTGGCGGCGGCGATCCTGGTGCCGCTGTCGGTCGACCTGGCGATGAATGTGGCGTCCTTTGGCGGCAGCGCCTACGTCTTCAAGACCTTTCTGTACCTCGTGGCCGCTCTGTTTGCCGTGGCGCTTTCGGGGTTTTCGATCGGTGTTCTTGTCTCGACCGTCTCCGGCCACCTTATCGAAGCCGCCGCCGCGACGGGTCTGATCACGGCGGTACCTCAGTTGATTGTGTCTCTGTTGGGCTTGGTCGACCGCTTCATGCTTAAGGGCAACGCTTTGGAGAACGTTGTTACCGGGACGGACAATAAACTGAGAATGCTGTGCAGTCTGCTTTCGCCGTACGGCTTTTTGGACAGTCTCGGCGGTGAGGACGGCGAGGCCGCGCTGACCGTCGGCAGGGTGATCGACAAAGGCTGCGAGCTCAGCTTCACGCGCTCTCTCGTTCTGCCTGTGTGCGTGTGGTTCGTGCTCGGCGCGGGTCTGCTGGTCGCGGGGGCGGTCCTGTTCCGCCGCCGCAAGGTCGAAAATGCCGGCAGCGTCGGCCTGTTTGCGCTGCCGGGCAACGTGATCGGGACAGCGGCCTTTCTGTTCGTCGCTCTCCTTCTGTCGGAATACATTGTTTATTCTTATGACGTTACGTTTGAATCTTATGATGAACTTTACGTTTTTGAACGGCTGTTTTACCACAATGCCGCGGCGATCGGTCTCTGCCTTGCGCTTGCCGGCGCCGCCGTGTTCTGTCTGGTGCAGTTTGTGGTGCGCCGCAATGTCAAACGGTTTTTGAAGACCCTACCCGTCGCCGGCTGCCTGGTGCTGTTTACGGTCCTTGCCGTCCTCTCCGGCCCGACCGGCCACTACGGCGCCTATAACCGTCTGCCTGCGCACGACGCCATTCAGAGCGTTTCGTTCCACAACGTCGAATCGACAGGCGTTTTTACAACGGAGTTTCTCCCGGATTACTCCGGCGAGTTCTACGCGTTTGAGAGCGACGCGGACAGCGACGTGCAGCTGGCGGAAGACCTGTTTACCCTGCTTCACGACGCGAAACCCTATGACGGAAAATCCGAAAGAACGGTCTGCGGGGTATCGTTCCGTCTGAAAGACGGCACGCAGGTGGCCCGCACATTCACAATCTGCGACCGTGAAACACAGGAAGCGTTTGCGCGAAAACTCTTTGATTCCGAGTACATGGACCGCTATCTGCAGCGCCGTTTTCTGGCCGCTGCCGAAGCGGCTGGATCCGCGCCGCCCGAAAGCGGGTCGGACAACTACAACGAGCAGGAGTTGCGGGATTATTTGAACATCTTCTATACAGCCGGAGATTGGTACTTGCTCGGCGGCGACGGCCTGTTTAACGGCTGCCGCGTCAGCGACGGCGTTGCCGGAACGCTCACGGTCGACCCCGACAAGGTGACGGTCGTCGACGATAAGCGTGGCCTTTTCGAGGCGCTCTGCGCCGATTACAGCGCCATCTCCTACGACGAGGTGTACACCCCCGCCGATCGTCCGTTGGCAATTTTGACGTGTGAAGAGAACGTGGAAACGGCGTATTCAGCGGACCGGGTCTTTGCTCCCGACGGTGTTGCGGAGGAAGCGGCGGGCGGCTCCGGCGCCGGGCATGGGGATACGGGCACCTGCGGTCGGGAGAAGCGCTTCGACCTGACTCCGCAAATGACGCACACGCTCGCGTTTCTGAAGACGCACGGCTATACGCCCTCTCCCTACGACGGCAAGGTGAAGTCCGCTTTTGTGACGACGGAAAAACTGTCGCTTTCCGGCGCGTGCGGCATGATTGACGGAACCTGGCAATCCGGCTATGACGAGACGGTTTTTGACGCGTTTTGGAAGTTTCCCGAAGGCCTGGTGTCTGCAGCTTTCGTTTACAGCGATTCGCTGCTCCCATTCAACGACGAAGGCAGGATGAAGCCGGACGCCCCCATGACGACGAGGTTGGATTTGCTGAAAACCGTTTACTCCGACGCTGGCAGCCCGCTGGAGGAGATAACCGACCCCAAGGCGGCTTCCGCGCTCTATGCGCGATCCTTCCCGTTCTATGATACCTACGGCGACGACGGGCGCTATCTGTACGTCGTTTTTGATGACAGCACACTTGTCAGCGCCTATCTGCCGGCGTCAGCGGCGACCATTTCCTGACCTGCAAAACCGTCCTCTTTCGGGAGGACGGTTTTCGTGATGCTGCAGTTTTTTTCGCGGAGAATTGACAAAGGTTTTCCGAAATGATACTATCAAGACAGAAAGAGAAGAGGGGAGGATCATTTTGCCGAAACTGCTTTCCCTGCAATTGACCGAACTGTATATCCCCGCGGCGACCGTCGGTCAGAAGGCGGGGGCCATGCGCGAGTGGCGCGCGCTGACGGCTCTTTTGCGCAAAGCCGCCCCCGGTGCCGCGGCTCACCTGACAAGGCTTCAAAACTTTTTAAACTATACAACCAACTCAAGTAATCCTTATACGCTGATTCACGCTTGGGAAGCTGCAAATACACCTTTGTTTGGCAATAGTAATTGGGCGGCTATTTACCATCTGAATAATGCCAACGACACATTTTTCAACTTTTCAGCAAACACAACAGGTTGTCCCACAATTAAATATGTGGGCCTTAGCAGGAGTGCTTACACGATTACTCTGCCTTCGTCGGCTCAGAGTAACAGTCCACAGTCTTGGCAGGACATTATTTCTGAAGATGTGAATAACTGTAAGATAGAATTTCGTGACACACCATTTTCAGAAAAAGAATCCGCTGAAATTGAAAAAAGGCTAATAGATACGTGCGATTTGAAAGACGAAGAATATGAACTCAGTTTTGATGAAAAAGGTAACCTTGTTTTTCATCAAAATAGTTTAGATTTTGCAGCGCCATCAAATGCTTTGAATTGCGCCAGAGAGTATAAGGACGTTGCCAACTATGCGCAAAGCTTTCTTGATGAACTTGGTTTGCTTCCTAAAGAATCGTATCGTATGGGTGTTAATAGCATTGAAAGGTTTACAATGGACGTACTTAATAATTCAATCAAAGACAGGGAAATCATAGAATATATTGTTACTTTCAGGCGGATGCTTGATGGTAAGGACATAATGACTGCCGATGATGAAGGAATAATTGTTAAATTAAATAAAGAGGGCGTTTCAGACCTTCATTATTTGTGGCGCGATATGGATGTCCTTAAAAATGAAGAGCCAAAAGAGAGTTTATCATTAGACACTATTCTTTCGTCGTATAAAAAAAATGACAGAGTGGGAAGAACTCCAAATGCACAAGACGATGTCCTTAAAAGGGTTTACTATGTGGACGAAAAGGGCACACATATGGTTGTTTCGATTGCCGAGGACGACAATTATCGTAACTCGGTATTAGTTGACGCGGTAACCGGAACCTGTTATACTGAACATGAGGTGAGCGTATGAAAAAGAAGGCAGGAAAAACGTCCACAGGGAAAAAGGTCGGGCTTGTCCTTTCGGTTTGCGTCACGGCGATCGCCGTTGCGGCTCTTGTTGCAAGCGCGTTCGTCGGCGTTCATCTTCCCAGCCCGCGGGAGGCCAACACCTGCTTCTCCGTTGTGGCGGATAAGGCCGCCATGCGGCAGGTCGACCGTCTTGTCGTTACCACGCCGTACGGCGAGACCACCGTTACCGATCAGGCATTTATCGATTCGTTTATCGCCGAGACGACCGTTCCCGACACCGCGAACGTGCAAACGCTGTTCGGCTACCAGACCGTGACGCTCTACGCAGGCGAAAAGGTGGTGCGGACTATGAACCTCGACCTGGACGGCCACGACACTCTGGTACAGGTGACCGACGCCAACACCCCCGCTAATGCAAAAGCGGCCGGCGCCGAAACTACCGTCGCCCTCGTCACCCTGAATGCCAAGACATGGCAGCAGTTGAAAACCCTGCTGAAAGCTGACGGCAATCGCCTGGCGACCGCAGACGACCCGGCCCCTGCTCTGCTGCCCGACTACGTGCCGTTTGCATATGGGAAATAAGCCCTCTGCTAAAAGCAAAGCCGCTCTGACTATGACGTCAGGGCGGTTTTTGTGTGCGTTATGCGTTGACTATAGGGGCGTTCACTTTGCCGCTTTGCCGACGGTCTGTTCTGCGCTCACCCTGCCGTTCGGCGAGGGCGCCGCGGGGGTTAAATTGACAAAGCGCGGCGGGAGTGGTATCATCCCAATAGACCCTGAAGTTTTTTCCACCAAAGGAGGATCCTCTTGTCCAATCTTCTGTCATTGCAACTGACCGAGCTGTATATTCCCGTCGCCACCCCCGGGCAAAAGGCCGAGGTGATGCGCGCTTGGCGCTCGCTGCAGACTATGCTGCGAAAGTCCGCCTTGATTGCCGCCTTGCTCACACTGTTGGCGGCCGTCGCGCAAATGGCGCGGCACGAAACGGCCTACCTGCCGTGGCTCGGCGCCGCGGCGCTGTTGTTCCTTGCGGCCGGCGTCGCCAAAGGCGAGGGGCGCGTCTGTTACGCGCCTGCCCTCGCCGCGCTGACCCTCCTCCCGCTGCCGCTTCTGACGGCGGAAGCGTCCGGTACGGCGGTCCTTGTCGGCGCTGCGGTACTGCTGCTGGCTGCGGCTGTGCCCGCGTATCTTGCGGTCAAGTGTCTGTATAACTACGCCTCGGTCTACGTGCCGCTGTCACAGTCCGAGGGCTTTCCGAATTTCATCGTGACGACGAGCGACCGCTATGCCGCGCAGATGTATCTGCACGACGAGCCCGCCGCCGTTCACGGGGCGCCCGCGCAAAAGGCGGAACCGCTTGTGATGGATATCGAGGACGACGGCGCGGCGCGCCTTCGCCGCAAAGAGGGGCGCACGAGCTGGCCTTACGGCTTTTCGATTGCCGGCGTGCCGGTCATTTTCAATCACGACGATATTCCCAATATGACCGCCGGCGAAAAGCGCGATTTGATGTTCCTTTGGAGCGACAGCGTTGACCGCATCGCCAAGCCCTATCCGTTCTTGCTCTTTTTCCAGTTGTTCTGTATGATGATCGCCGCCGTCGGCGGCATGCCGTATATGATTCCGTTCTTCCTCGTGATTCTGTTCTTCCCGTTCGGCGTTTCGGGCTTGCGCATGCAGGAGCGTTGTGCGCCGCATCTGCTGCTGGTCTGTTATATCCTGTTCTTCGTGCAGATGCTTCTGTCGTGGAAGGTCGTCTTTATTGCCGCGTTTTACGTCATGAACGTTCTGCTGCTTCTGCCGGGCTTTTTGCGGACGGTGCGGCTGCTGCTGAATAACCGCCTCTTCCAGCGTTTGAAAGGGGAGGAGGGCTACCCGTCGTTCCTTGTCGACCGCGCCGATATGGAGCGTGAGGCGCTGGAAAAAATGGGCAAACTGCCCGAGCCGACCAAAAGCCCCGACAAAGCGTGGAATGCGTTCGACCAACACAACGACGAGCCCTGACGCGCGTTTGAATAATAAAAACGAGCCAACCGCAAGGTCGACTCGTTTTTTCATTTGTATCTGTTTTACGGCTTCGGCGCGTACGCCCGCTCAATTCGCGACGTACATCTGCCGGTAGGGATTGGCGGTGTCAGGCGTGATCACCGTAAAGGGTGCGTCCAGCACCGCAGAGAGTTCGCAGGAAAACAGCGAACAGTACTCCTGCAGAATTGGTTTCAGTTCCTGCATCTGCGCGTCGTTGATCGGGTTTGCCGTGACCTGCGGCGGAAAACGGACGCCCTCGCACGAAGAGCGGAGAAACATTTTGCCGCCATGCATTCCGGTACACGGGAAATTGCTGACGATCTTGCGGCCTTCCGCGCCGAGCCCCAGTACCACGATCACGCCGCCGGCCTGATATTCGCCCAAAAAACTGCCGGCCGTGCCGCCGATGACCAGTTGCGGGACTTTGTCTTGATAGGCCTTCATGTGTATTCCGGCGCGGTACCCGGCGTTGCCTTTGACAAAGATCTGTCCGCCGCGCATGGCGTATCCGGCGGCGTCGCCGATATTCCCGTGCACGACGATGCGCCCTGCGTTCATCGTGTCGCCGGTCGCGTCCTGGGCGTTTCCGTACACGGTGATTTCGGCGCCGTTCAGATACGCGCCGAGCGCGTTTCCGGGTGTGCCGCGGATGACAAGGTGTTTATCCGCCATGCCGGCGCCGATAAAACGCTGCCCACAGCACCCGGTCAGTTCGCATTCGCTGTCGGCCTCCCGAACGGCATCGTTGACCGCGCGGAAATCCAGTCCCACCGTATTGATACGCATCGTTTACACCACCCCTCCGAACATATTCGCACGTGTTCCCGTCGGGAACGCCGCAGCGGTCGCGGTTTGCCGCAGCAACTCGAAATCAACGTCGGCAAGCGGCGTTTTGTTGCGGATGAGGGAGGTGTAAAGGCCCGCACGCTGCGTTTCGCCAATCAGGATAAACCCTTTTAACAAACCGTTTTCCGTAAAGAACTTTTTGCTGCCCTGCGGCGTTTTTTCTTCGCTGATTTCGCCCGTGTACGAGCCTGCCGTCATCAGGTGAAGACCGAAAAAACCGATGGCGTTCATAGGAACTGCGTTGTCAAACGTTTCGTCGCCGCCTGCCATATTGACGCCCGCGGCGTGACCCTGCAGATAGGCGTTCGGCATGATCGCAAGAACACGGCGCGTATCGCAGGAGATATCCTTGCCTTCGGCGCAGTCGCCCGCCGCGTATACGTCCGGCAGAGAAGTCTGCATGTGTTCATTCACGGCGACGCCGCGTCCCACGCTTGCGCCGGCGTCCTTTACGAGCGCGACGTTCGGCTTTACGCCGACCGCCAACACAAGCACGTCGAACGGTACCGTTTCACCGTTTTTCATAAACGCTGTATTGCGTTCAAAACGCTCGGCGGTGTTGCCGAGCAAAAAGCGCAGGCCGTGTTTCTCGAGATGCGCCTGCACGGTCTTTGCACCGTCTTCGTCCAAAATACTGGACAGAACGCGATTCGACAAATCGCATACCGTAATGCTTTTGGCCCTGCCGTAAAGGCCCTCGGCGCATTTCAGACCGATGAGCCCCGCGCCCACGATCAGCACGTCTTTCGGTGTTTCGGTGGCTCGCTCCAATGCGAGGGCGTCGTCAAACGTCATAAACGTGTATTGGTTCCGCACGGTATCCAACCCCTTGAACGGGGGGATGAACGGCGCGGAGCCGGCGGCAACGCAGAGCGCATCGTAAGAGAGCGTTTCTCCGCTGTTCAGCGACAGCGTTTTCTCTGCCGGATCCATACCGACGGCTTTTGTTCCGTACAGAACCCGGCAGCCGTTCTTTTTGTAAAAATCAGCGGGCCGGTAATCCATTTTATCGGGGCTTGTTTTTCCCTCCAGATAATAGGAGATAAGAGGGCGGCAGTAAACGGGATGTGTTTCCGCCGAAATCACGATGATACTTCCGTCACGGTCGCGGCTGCGGATACCTTCCACGCACGCCGCGGCAGCTACGCCGTTGCCCACGATCACGTATCGCTTCATTCCGTCGCCTCCATTTCTTCATACACGATGGCCCTGTTGGGACAGCCCGCGACGCACGCGGGCTCGCCGCAGGCGTTTTGCAGACAAAGTTCGCATTTTTGCATCACGCCGCTCTCATCCGGCGCAAGTGCGCCGTAGGGGCACACAAGCACGCAGGTGAAGCAGCCCACGCATTTTTGTTTGTCGATCACCACGACGCCGTCTTTTTTCGAGATGGCGCCCGCGATGCAGCTTTTGACGCACAGCGGGTCCACGCAGTGTCTGCACGATACGGCAAACGTGATGCGGTCTTTCCCTTCTACGTGGATGCGCGGAAAGATCGGCTTGTCTTTTAAGGCGATCGCCATATTGTTTTTGCCGGAATTTGCGAACGCGCAGTTATACTCGCACAGATGGCAGCCGAGACACCATTCCTCTTTTACGTAGATCCGTTTCATCCGTTATTCCCCCGCGTGCGAGATCCCCAGGATCTGCAGTTCTTTTTCGTTTAAACCCACGCCGCGCAGCATCAGACGGTTGCCGCGGAGCGCCTCAATGGAGTTGATACCCATGCCGCCCATCAGTTCTTTGATCTCATGTTGCCAAGCGGTCATCAGGCGGATGAGCCGTTCGCTGCCGATCTCCGGGTTCAGACGCTTGACAAGTTCCGGCTCCTGCGTGGCGATGCCCCAGTTGCATTTGCCGCTTTGACACGTGCGGCACAGGTGGCAGCCCAGCGCAAGCAGAGCCGCTGTGGCGACGTAACACGCATCCGCGCCCAGCGCCACCGCCTTTACCACGTCCGCGGAACTGCGGATGGAACCGCCCGCAATCAGCGATACGTTGTTGCGGATACCCTCGTCTCGCAAGCGCTGATCCACAGCGGCCAGCGCGAGTTCGATGGGAATGCCCACGTTGTCGCGGATGCGGGTCGGCGCCGCGCCGGTGCCGCCGCGGTAGCCGTCAATGGCGATGATGTCCGCGCCGCTTCGCGCGATTCCGCTGGCAATGGCGGCGATGTTGTGAACGGCCGCAACTTTCACGATAATGGGTTTTTGATACTCGGTTGCCTCTTTTAACGAGAACACAAGTTGACGCAGGTCTTCAATGGAATAGATATCGTGGTGCGGTGCGGGCGAAATGGCGTCGGACCCCTCGGGGATCATACGCGTACGCGAAACGTCGCCCACGATTTTTGCCCCGGGCAGATGGCCGCCGATGCCGGGTTTTGCGCCCTGGCCCATCTTGATCTCAATGGCAGCGCCCGTTTCCAGATATTTTTCATGCACGCCGAAGCGCCCGCTCGCGACCTGCACCACCGTGTTTGCACCGTATTGGTAAAAATCTTCGTGCAGGCCGCCCTCGCCGGTGTTGTACAGAATGCCGAGCGCGGTTGCTGCGCGCGCCAACGAGGCGTGCGCGTTATAACTGATGGAGCCGTAACTCATGGCGGAAAACATGACGGGCATACTCAGCTCCAGCTGCGGCGGCAGCGCGCAAATCAGATTTCCGTTCGGCCCGCGTTCCACGTTTTCGGGTTTTTTGCCGAGAAACACGCGCGTTTCCATCGGCTCGCGCAAGGGGTCAATGGGCGGGTTCGTGACCTGCGAAGCGTTGATCAGAATCTTGTCCCAGTAAACGGGGTAGGGCTTGGGGTTGCCCATGGACGAAAGCAGCACGCCGCCCGAATTGGCCTGTTTGTAGATCTCGCGGATTGTGTCGTTGTCCCAGTTGGCGTTTTCACGCAGGCGACAGTCGCTTTTTACGATCTTTAACGCGTGCGTCGGGCAGAGCGAGACGCAGCGCTGACAGTTGACGCATTTCGTTTCGTCGCTGAGCATCCGCGAAAGGTCTTTTGAATACGAATGCACTTCGTTGGCGCACTGCCGTTCGCATACGCGGCAGGCGACGCACCGCGTCTCGTTTCTGACTACCTCAAACTCCGGGGGGATATATTCCACGCTCAAACCTCAACACCTTCTTTCACGCGGACTATGACCGGTTCGCCGCCCGCGGGCGCCCAGATGTTTTCGGCGTCCGGCTCGATGGCGCGGATTGCCGCTTCCTCGCTGGCGATATAGACTCTGTCGTCTTTTTCCCCGACCACCATGGAACGCAGTTTCAGCCGGTCGTTGAGTGCCATCAGGCCGCCGTTGAACCCGAGAACTATGGAAAACGGCCCCGTCACCAAAAGACTGGGGAACATTGTGCGCAGATAAATATGCTTTTCTTTATCGGTCAGGTCCGTTTTGTGCGCGATGGTATCCCAGAAGGGGGCGGCTACCACGCTTGCCGCTTCGCTTAAGGTAAGGCCCTGCCGACGCAGCAGATAGTCCATTATATAGGTAATGACCTCAGTATCCGTCTGCAGCGTGCAATGGTAACCGAACATCTCAATGAAGCGGCGGTTCGCGTCATAAGACGAGATCTCTCCGTTATGAACAACACTCCAATCCAGCAGCGCGAAGGGGTGCGCGCCGCCCCACCAACCGGGCGTGTTTGTCGGATATCTGCCGTGCGCCGTCCACGAGTACCCCGCGTACTCTTCCAATTTATAGTAGTGACCCACGTCCTCGGGGAAGCCCACGGCCTTGAATGTGCCCATATTTTTGCCGCTGGAGAATACGTGTGCGCCTTTCAGTTCGGAATTGATCTTCATCACCGTGCGCACCACATATTCCTTTTCGTCCAACTGCAGATCGGTCAGCACCGAGTTCAGCGGCGCAACGAAATAGCGCCATATCATCGGCTCGTCGGTGATCGACGGGATCTTGCGCGTGGGGATGCGCTCGGCTTTATAGATTTCAAAACCTTCTTTTAATATGGTTTCACAGGTTTTCCGGGTGTCGCGGCAGTCAAAAAACACGTGCAGCGCGTAAAAATCTTTATACTCCGGATAGATTCCGTAGCCGGCGAAACCGCCGCCCAGTCCGTTGGAGCGGTCGTGCATCGGCGCCATGGCGCGAATCATACCCTCGCCGGACATCCGCGTCCCGTTTTGTGAGATGACCGCCGCAATCGCGCAGCCGGACGGGATCCTGACTTGTCCCTCAAAAGGCCTCAATTCCAACCCTTCTTTCCGTAAACGGTAAAACAAAACGGCGCTCATTCCACCTGCGGGAATGAACGCCGTTGTTCATTTGAGCGTATTATACGCCCGCAGCCGTGTTTCGTCAAGGTGATTCGCGAATATAATCGAATCTGCCGATGCGATTCAAATAATTTATCCAAAAATCGCCTTTGTGCAACCGATATTTTGTGAACAATCGTCAAACTATTACCAAATGCGCGAAATGGGATTGACATTTTTTCCGTTAGCCGTATAATGAAGACAAGAAAAGGCGACGGCGTCTTTGGATGATGGATCCAAAGGCGCCTTCTCTTTTTACATACAACCGATAATATGCAAGGCAAAGACGTCTTCTACCGGCAGGGTACAAACGCCGGCAGAGGACTTTTTATTTAAGAAGGAGGATGCAAAATGGAAACGGTAAAGGAATATTTCGGTAGCAACGTATTTGACGACCGAGTCATGAAGGCGATGCTGCCCGGTAACGTGTACGCGTCACTCAGAGAAACGATTGACGAAGGCAAACCCTTGGATGTGAGCGTGGCCAACGCTGTGGCTGCCGCGATGCGCGACTGGGCTGTGGAAAAAGGCGCCACGCACTATACGCACTGGTTCCAACCCCTGACCGGTATCACCGCCGAGAAGCACGACGGCTTTATCAGCCCTGCTCCGGACGGCGGCGTGATTTTGGAATTCAGCGGCAAAGAACTCATCAAAGGCGAGCCGGACGCTTCATCCTTTCCGTCGGGCGGCCTGCGCGCCACGTTTGAAGCTCGCGGCTATACGGCGTGGGATCCCACGAGCTACGCGTTCATCAAGGGCAAAACGTTGTGCATCCCCACTGCGTTCTGTGCATACGGCGGCGCGGCGCTGGATAAGAAAACGCCCCTGCTGCGCAGCATGGAAACGCTGAGCTTGCAGGCGAAACGCATTCTGAAACTGTTCGGCAATGCTTCGGTGAAACGTGTGATCACGAACGTAGGACCCGAGCAGGAGTACTTCCTTGTGGATAAAAAACTGTACGACCAACGGCCGGACCTGCGTTTGACCGGTCGTACGCTGTTCGGTGCGCCCGCCCCCAAAGGGCAGGAGATGGACGACCATTACTTCGGCGTAATCAAGCCCCGCGTGGCCGCCTTTATGGAAGAACTCAACGATGAATTGTGGAAACTGGGCATTCTCGCCAAGACCGAGCATAACGAGGTCGCTCCCGCGCAGCACGAACTCGCGCCGATTTACAGCACCGTGAACGTTGCCACCGACCATAACCAACTCACGATGGAGATCATGCAGAAAGTGGCGGCAAGACACGGACTCGTGTGCCTGTTGCACGAAAAACCTTTTGCAGGCGTGAACGGCAGCGGCAAGCACAACAACTGGAGCATTACCACCGACGCGGGGCAAAACCTGCTGTCGCCGGGCGAAACGCCTTATGAGAACGCGCAGTTCTTGCTGTTCCTGTGCGCGGTTATCAAGGCCGTGGACGATTATCAGGATCTGTTGCGGATCTCCGTCGCTACCGCGGGTAACGACCACCGCTTGGGCGCGAACGAAGCACCGCCCGCCGTGGTGTCGATCTTCCTCGGTGACGAACTGACCGCCGTGCTTGAGGCGATCGAGAACGATACGCCTTACCGGGGCACGGAAAAAACGCAGATGAAGCTGGGCGTGGACGTGCTGCCGAAATTCAATCGCGATTCCACCGACCGCAACCGCACGTCGCCCTTTGCTTTCACCGGCAACAAATTTGAGTTCCGTATGCTCGGCTCCTCTAACTCTATCGCGTGCGCCAATATCATGCTGAACGCGGCCGTGGCCGAATCCTTGCGCATCTATGCGGACCGGCTGGAGGGCGTGGAGGATTTTGAGACCGCGCTGCACGACATGATCAAAAAGACGATCAAAGACCACAAGCGCATTCTGTTCAACGGCAACGGCTATGACGACGCTTGGCTCGCCGAGGCCGAAAAACGCGGCCTGACCAACTACCGCACAACGGCGGACTGCATGCCGCATCTGCTGGATCAAAAGAACGTGGATATGCTGACCTCCCTCGGTGTGTTCCGCCCGGAGGAACTTACTTCCCGTTGCGAGATCATGCTCGAAAACTACTGCAAGACCATTTTGATTGAAGCGCGCACGATGGTGTCGATGGCAAAAACGCAGATCGCTCCCGCCGTCGAGGGCTTTACAGCGGACGTCGCGCAGAATGCCGCGCGCAAAAAGGCGTTTGACGGTTCGCTGCCCTGCAGTTACGAAGCGAAGTTGGTATCTGAACTCTCCGCTTTGACCGACGAAATCGCGCTCAAAACCGACGCGCTGGAAAAGGCCGTTTCCGCGGCTGCCGACGTCGCTGACGTGATCAAACAGTCCGCCGAGATCCGCGATACTGTCCTGCCCGCGATGGACGCTTTGCGCGAAGCGTGCGATACCGCCGAAACGCTGACCGATAAGAAATGCTGGCCGTTCCCGAACTATGCGGAGCTGCTGTTCGGCGTTTAACCCGAAGAATATCGGTATAAATAACAATTCAGGAGTGGATTCACGGTGATTACGCAGGATATTACCCAACTGATCGACGATGCCGTAACAACCGAAGTGTTCGGCGTGTGGTTTCTGATCGGCGCGGCACTGGTGTTTTTGATGCAGGCGGGCTTCGCTATGGTAGAGACCGGCTTTACACGCGCCAAGAACGCGGGCAATATCATCATGAAAAATCTGATGGATTTCTGCATCGGCACCGTCGTGTTCGTGCTGCTGGGTTTCGGTCTGATGATGTCCGAGAACTATCTGTTCGGGTTGATCGGTTGTCCCGATCTTTCGATCCTTACGGATTTCGGGGCCTTTCTGGAAAGCGGAAAAGCACCGTCGTTTGTGTTTAACCTTGTTTTTTGTGCCACAGCCGCCACCATCGTTTCCGGCTCCATGGCCGAGCGCACGAAGTTTCTTTCTTACTGCATCTATTCCGGCGTGATTTCTCTGGTCGTATACCCTGTGGAAGCCGGATGGGTATGGAACCCGCAGGGCTGGCTTATGAAACTCGGCTTTCACGATTTCGCCGGTTCCGCCGCGATTCATTCCGTGGGCGGCGCTACGGCGCTCATCGGCGCGATCATTGTGGGACCGCGCCTCGGGAAATATGCCCGGGACGCCGCGGGCAAAGTGAAAAAGGTGAACGCCATACCCGGGCATTCCATCACGCTCGGCGCCCTCGGCAGCTTTATTCTTTGGTTCGGCTGGTACGGATTCAACGGCGCTGCAGCGTGGAACGGAAGCGCTCTCGCCTCCATTTTCGTTACGACTACGATCGCGCCGGCCGTTGCTACTTGCACCACCATGCTCCTAACCTGGCTGAAAAACGGGAAACCGGACGTGTCCATGTGTCTCAACGGCTCTCTGGCCGGGCTTGTGGGCGTAACGGCGGGATGCGACGCCGTGGACGCTTTGGGTGCGGGCGTGATCGGACTCGTTTCCGGTCTGCTTGTGGTGGCCGCCGTCGAGTTATTGGATCTGAAACTGCACATCGATGATCCCGTCGGCGCTGTGGGCGTCCATTTTGTAAACGGCGTATGGGGCACGATTGCGGTCGGATTGCTCGCAAATCCCAAAGCCCCTGCCGGTTTAAGGGGGTTGTTCTATACCGGGGACGCCCGTCTGCTGGGCATACAGCTGCTTGGAATCTGCAGTATTCTGGTCTGGACCGCGGTCACGATGGTGATCGCGTTTGGCGCGATCAAAAAAACCGTAGGACTGCGCGTATCCGAAGAGGAAGAAATCAAGGGGCTTGATAAAACGGAGCACGGACTGCCCAGCGCCTACGCCGATTTCGTTCCGGCCGTGGAAAACCTGGATTACGGCTACCCGCAGGCCGTCGCCGTAACGGGTGACGTACCCGCCGCAGAGGCCGTCCCGGTGAAAAGAGAGCCTGCTTTTTCAGACGGTTCGCCGAAATTTACGAAGGTGGAGATCGTATGCAAGGAATCCCGCCTTGAACCGCTGAAGGCCGCTATGCTGGAGATCGGCATTTCCGGCATGACGGTGACCCACGTGCTCGGTTGCGGCGTGCAGCAGGGGAAACCGGAATACTACCGCGGCGTTCAGGTGGAAGTCAACCTGCTGCCGAAGGTACAAGTGGATATCGTTGTCAGCAAGGTTCCCGTGCGCAGCGTAATAGAAACGGCGAAACGTGTTCTTTATACCGGGCATATCGGGGACGGTAAAATCTTCGTTTATGACGTTGAGAACGTGGTCAAGGTGCGCACCGGCGAAGAAGGATACGACGCGTTACAAGACGTCGAATAAAGCAGCGAAACGCGATCATGAGAGGTGTTTCAGATGAATCTTGAATCCCGCAGTTTGACCGAAGTGCCCGCAGAAGAGCGGCTGTTTTTCATCAGTCCGAGGGAAAAGCGGATGTTTTACCCGAAAAATCAGGTCCCGGCAGTGATCGAAGCGCTGTATACGCAGACATCGCCGGCCGGGGATGAATACGCAACGAATACCACCGCATGGGATTAAGACAGGAAATGAGGCAAAAGTATGTGTTCCATTATCGGCTACTGTGACCCTTGTTGGGAGCATGAAACGTTTTTTGAAGGATTTGGCCGTACCAAGTCCCGCGGGCCGGACGACACGCGCGTGATCGATACCGGCCGCGGTGTGCTGGGCTTCCACCGGCTCTCCATTATGGGCTTGCATCCCGAGGGGATGCAGCCGTTCACGCTGGATGGCTGTGCGTGCGTGTGCAACGGCGAGATCTACGGGTTTGAAAAGGTTCGCGAGGCACTCAAACAAAAGGGATACGCGTTTGAAAGCGATTCCGACTGCGAGGTGCTTCTGCCGTTGTACCGCGAATACGGCACCGGGATGTTCGCCATGCTCGACGCGGAATTTGCGTGCGTCATTTACGACGGCGGCACCGGCGAGTTTATCGCGGCCCGCGACCCCATCGGTATCCGTCCGCTATACTACGGCTATAGCGAAAGCGGCGCGCCGGTGTTCGCCAGCGAGCCGAAAAACCTGACGGGGCTTGTGAAAAAGATTTTTCCGTTCCCGCCGGGGCATTATTACAAAAACGGCGCGTTCGTATGCTACAACGATATCGCCGCGGTAAGCGAAGTCTGTCGAGACGATCTTGAGACCGCGTGCAGGAACATCCGCGAAAAACTCACCGCGGGCGTGAAAAAACGCCTTGTGGCGGATGCGCGGGTCGGCTTCCTGCTCTCCGGCGGGCTTGATTCTTCGCTCGTGTGTGCGATTGCCGCCAAAGAGAGCAAAGAACCGATCAAAACCTTCGCCATCGGTATGGAAAAGGACGCTATCGACCTGAAATACGCGCGGCAGGTGGCCGATTATATCGGCAGCGACCACACCGAGGTGTTTATGACGCCCGCAGAGGTGCTCGCTTCGCTTGAGGAAGTTATCTATGCGCTCGGCACCTACGACATCACCACCGTGCGGGCCAGTATGGGGATGTACCTCGTGTGCAAGGCCATCCACGAAACGACCGATATCCGTGTGCTGCTCACCGGCGAGATCTCCGATGAACTGTTCGGGTACAAATACACCGATTTCGCACCGAGCGCAGAGGCCTTTCAAAAAGAAGCGCAGAAGCGTCTGCGTGAACTGCATATGTATGACGTTCTGCGAGCGGATCGCTGTATTTCGGTGCACTCGCTCGAAGCGCGCGTGCCGTTCGGCGATCTCGACTTCGCGAAATACGTGATGGCGCTGGACCCGGAAATGAAACGCAACAAATATAACAAAGGCAAATACCTTTTGCGCCACGCGTTCGAGGGGACGGGGATCCTGCCGGACAGCATTTTGTGGCGTGAAAAGGCCGCGTTTTCCGACGCGGTGGGGCACTCGATGGTGGACGACCTGAAAGAGTACGCCGAAACGCGTTACAGCGACGATGAGTTCGAGCGGCGGCGTAAGCAGTACGCCCATGCGCAGCCCTTCACGAAGGAATCGCTCTTATATCGCGAGATCTTTGAAAAATACTACCCCGGACAAGCGGAAATGATCGTCGATTTCTGGATGCCCAACAAAGAATGGGAGGGCTGCAACGTCAGCGACCCCTCCGCTCGCGTGCTTTCAAACTACGGCGACAGCGGAAAGTGACGAAATGAGCATACACGAGGAATGCGGCGTTTTCGGCGTTTATGCGCCGCGCCCGGTGAACGCCGCCCGGTTTTGTTATTACGGTTTATACGCGCTGCAGCATCGCGGGCAGGAGAGCTGCGGTATCGTTGTGAACGACGACGGGCTCTTTTTCTCGCAAAAGGACTTGGGGCTGGTGGGGGACGTGTTCCCGCCGGCCCGCATCGCGTCGTTTCCGGCGGGTACGATGGCGGTGGCGCACACGCGTTACGGCACCACCGGCAAAAATGACCGGAACAACTGCCAACCTATTGAAGTGAATCATCAGAAGGGGCGTATGGCGCTGGCACACAACGGGAACCTTTCCAACGCCGCACAACTCAGAAACGCGCTTGAGTTATCGGGCGCGATTTTCCATACCACAACGGATACCGAAACCATCGCCTATATCATCACGAAAGAACGTCTTAAGTCGTCATCTATCGAAGAGGCCGTCAGCCGCGCGATGGACACTCTTGAGGGTGCATATTCGCTGATTGTTATGTCACCGCAGAAACTGATCTGTGCCCGTGACCCTCACGGTTTTCGTCCGCTTTGTTACGGCGTGACGCCGGACGGGATCTATGTCGTGGCTTCGGAAACCTGCGCGCTGCGCGCCGTGGGTGCCGAACCCGTGCGCGACGTTTTGCCCGGCGAGATCCTGATTTTCGGCAAAAACGGTATGGTGAGCAACACCGAACACTGCGGCCAAAAAGAAAAACGGTTGTGCGTTTTCGAGTACATCTATTTTGCCCGACCGGATTCCGTGATTGACGGCATTTCGGTACAAGCGGCGCGCGTGCGCGCCGGTGAGATTTTGGCGCAGGAATATCCCGTCGAAGCGGATGTGGTGACCGGCGTGCCGGATTCCGGTCTGGACGCCGCGCTCGGTTACAGCCGCGCCTCCGGCATTCCCTACGGGATCGGGCTTATCAAAAACAAGTATATCGGCAGGACCTTTATCTCGCCCGAAAACCGGATGGATCAGGTCAAACTCAAACTCTCCGCCGTCAGCGGAACTGTCGCGGGCAAACGCGTGGTGCTGATCGATGATTCCATCGTGCGGGGGAACACCTTGAAAGGGATCGTTTCGCTGATCCGCGAGGCGGGCGCGCAAGAGATCCACGTGCGCGTTGCCGCACCGCCGTTTATGCACCCCTGTTATTACGGAACGGATATCGATTCCGAGTCGCACCTGATTGCCTGCCGTCATCCCGTGAGCGGAATAGCCGCCCTGCTGGGGATGGATTCACTTGGCTATTTCCCCGTCGCGCGTCTCGGCGAACTGGCGGGCGGCCCGAATTACTGCGATGCGTGTTTTTCGGGGCGGTACGCAACGGCGATCCCCGACGATCCGCGAAAGGATCGCTTTGAGCAGCGCTTATCGGAGATCGGCGCTTCCCCGGACAATACCTGATATAGGAGGAAAATATGCACTTTACTAAAATGCACGGGCTCGGCAACGATTATTTGTACGTTTACGGCGAGGCGCCCGAAAACGTGGCCGAACTCTCGAAAAAACTCTCCGACCGGCACTTCGGGGCCGGTGCGGACGGTATGATCTATATCGCCCCGTCGGCAATCGCAGATTTCAAAATGCGTATTTTCAACGCTGACGGTAGCGAGGGCAAAATGTGCGGCAACGGGATCCGCTGTGTGGGAAAATACGTTTACGATAAAGGGTACACGGATAAAAAAACGCTGAAAATCGAAACGCTTTCCGGCACCAAACAACTGGAACTGCACGTGATCGGCGGTAAGGCAAGGGGCGCGACGGTCATGATGGGCATCGCGACGGCGGGCGACGAGCGCACGCTGATCGCCGACGGAACAAGCGTGACCTACACGCCCGTGAACGTCGGCAACCCCCACGCGGTGGTGTTTACGGATGACGTGATGCGCGTGCCGCTGGAAACGCTCGGCCCCGCTGTGGAACGGCACCCGGATTTCCCGGAAGGCGTCAATACGGAATTCGTGCAGGTGCTTTCTCCCACACGGCTGCGTATGCGCGTTTGGGAGCGCGGCAGCGGGATCACCATGGCGTGCGGCACCGGCTCCTGCGCCAGCGTTGCCGCCGCGGTGAAAAAAGGGTACTGCCCCTGCGGCACTCCCGTTTCCGTCTGTTTGGACGGCGGCGACTTGCAGATCACGGTGACGGCGGACGGGAACGTGTTCATGACGGGTCCCGCCACGACGGTTTTTGAAGGAGAAACGGTATGATGATGCAGCCCAACGTTCATTATGCGGAACTCAAAGATTCTTATTTGTTTGCGGGCATCGCGAAGAAAACACAGAAATATTTAGAGGAACACCCGGGACAGCGTCTTTATCGCATGGGGATCGGCGACGTGTCGCAACCGCTGTGTCCCGCGGTGATTGCCGCGCTTCACGCAGCGGTCGAGGAGCAGGCCGCTCCGGGTTCTTTCCACGGCTATATGCCGGAATGCGGCGCTCCGTTTTTGCGCGAAGCGATTGCCGCGCACTACGCCGAACGCGGTGTTGATCTTTCGCCGGACGAGGTGTTCGTTTCTTCCGGGGCGAGCGACGAACTGGGAGATTTGCAGGATATTTTTGCGCGTGAGACCGCCGCGCTGGTGATCGAACCCGCTTATCCCGCCTATGTGGACGCCTGCGTGATTGCCGGACGCGAGATCGTTCATCTGGCTTCCGGGCCCGAAAACGGCTTTCTGCCCGCGCCGCCGCAAGACGCGCGCGCCGGCATGCTCTATCTGTGCTCGCCCAACAATCCCACCGGCGCCGTGTTCAGCCGTGCGCAGCTGCAGGAGTGGGTGGACTACGCAAACGACACCGGCGCAGTTATTCTGTTTGACGCCGCCTACGAAGCGTATATCGAGGACGATTTGTTGCCGCACAGCATTTTTGAATTGGAGGGCGCGCGCACCTGCGCGATCGAGATCTCGTCGCTATCCAAAACGGCGGGTTTTACCGGCACGCGCTTGGGCTATACCGTGATCCCGAAGGAACTTGAGCGGAAGGGGTTGAACGTTAACTCCCTATGGGTGCGAAACCGCACCACCAAAACGAACGGCGTTTCATACGTTCTTCAACGCGGCGGGGCTGCCGTGTTCACACCGGAAGGTCAAGCCCAGATCCGGGCGCAGATCGCCGTTTATAAGCAGAACGCGAAAGTTCTGACGGACGCGCTTCGGCGCTGCGAGATTTGGTATACCGGCGGCAGCAACGCGCCGTATATCTGGCTGAAATGCCCGGACGGTTCCGACAGTTGGGGCTTCTTTGAGCGCCTGCTGCGTGAGATACAGGTGGTGGGCACACCCGGAGAAGGGTTTGGGAGCTGCGGCGAGGGCTTTTTCCGCTTTTCCACCTTCGCCGACCCGCAAGATACGGCGGAGGCCGCCCGCAGGCTGATCGCCCTTTTGGGAAACAGTACGAACTGATTTGACAAAAAAACACGAAAGCCCTTGAAAACAATACGTTTTCAAGGGCTTTCGGTTGGTTTGTATGAAATTATTTTCCGCCCTGCTGCAGGGTTTTGAGTAGCGCCTTGCATTCGTCAAGATTCATAATGCGCGGCACGGGATACAGCGGGTTGCCCTCTTTGAGGGCGCGCTCCGCGATCAGCGGAATGTCCTCGTCGCGGATCTGTTCAAAGCCGAGCGGGATCTCCATATCCTCGTTCAGTTTGCGGATGGCGGCGATGAAGGCCTTGGCCTTGTCGCGGTCGCCCTGCGCGGCGCCGCTGACGCCCGCGACGTCCGCCAATTCGGCAAGGCGCTTATAGGCGCTCGGGCCGAACCAATCCAGCACGTAGGGCAGGATCACCGCGTTCGCCAGACCGTGCGGAATGCCGTACATACCGCCCAGGTTGTGGGCGATTGCGTGCACGTACCCGACGTAGGCGCGGGTAAAGGCGAGACCGGCGTGGAACGAGGCGACCAGCATATTCTCGCGCGCTTCGATATTTTTGCCGTCGTGGTAGGCGGTTTCAAGATTCTCAAAGATCAGTTTAACGGCGATCTTCGCGTCTTCTTCGGTCTGTTTGGTGTTGCTGTGACCGATATAGGCCTCAACTGCGTGCGTCAGCGCGTCAAGCCCGGTGGTGGAGGTGATCTTCTGCGGAAGACCGACGGTCAGTTCGGGGTCAAGGATGGCGTAATCCGGGCGCAGCACGGGGTCGTTGATGGCGTTTTTCTCGTGCGTGTCGGGGTTTGAGATGACCGCCGCCAGCGTCGTTTCGGAGCCGGTGCCCGCCGTGGTCGGCACGGCGAAGAACGGCGGCAGTTTTTTCAGCACTTTCAACTGCCCGCGCATTTTGCGGATATCTTTATCCGGACGTGCCACGCGCGCGCCCGTGGCTTTGGCGCAGTCCATGGGCGAACCGCCGCCGAACGCGACGAACCCCTGACAGCCGTTGTCAAGATAGAGTTGGAGTGCGTCCGCGACGTTGTAGATCGTCGGGTTGGGCTGCACGCCGTCATACACGGTGTAACGGATTCCCTCGGCCTCAAGCCCCTCAAACAGGGAATCCAGCAGGTGCAGGCCCATCAGCCCCTTGTCGGTCACGACAAGAACGTTGTCAAGCCCCTGCTCTTTGATAAGGGCGGGCAGTTTTTTGACGGCGCCCGGGCCTTTGAGCACCTCGGGCGGGGTCCAATCCAAAAAAGAAGTGGCGACCAGCATGCCCTTCTGAAATGCGCGGTAACCGAAATTGCGTAGACTCATTTTTTATCCTCTGCCTGCGAACCGCCTTTGGTGCGGTCCGTGATTTTTTCTTTCAAATCGTCAAACAGTTCAGACAGTACACCCTGCTGACGTCCGAGCCCTTCTTTGATAAAGGGGAACGCGCGCATCAAGCGCTCTTTGTTGCGGTTGCGGCGTTCGCGCACGTCGTCGTTGTAACGGTCGTAACGCCCGCGCAGCTCGCCCAGCTGGTGCAGCAGTTCCGCGCGGCGCTCTTCGGTGACGGTGCTGATTTTTGCGCCGACGACCGAGTAGGCGAGCATCGCGAAGTCCGCCACGTCGTCCGAAAGCTGTTTCAGCCGCGTCGAGTATTTGCGGATGACCAGCGCGTTGAGCACCGTGTCGATCAAGTCCAGCACAAAGACGGTCAGACAGATATACACGATGATGGCGCGCGAGGGGGGATTGATCTCCTGAATGAGAAACGTGTCAATGAACGGGTGCAGTACGAACGCGAACAGGCACGCCGCCGTGCCCCAATAGAAGGTGTGCGTCAGACAGATGCGGCCCTGGATATTGAATCGCATACCGGAATAATCCCACCAGCGGGCGTTGAAGATCTTCTCCATAATGTAACTGGTCGCGAATTCCACCGCGTCACAGACGACCATGCCGACGACGAAAACGATCGCCTCGTTGATAAACAAACTCGGCGTGTGCAGGTCGCGAAGGGGGAGAATGATCAGGATCAGCACCATGGCGCCGGCGCCGTATATCGGGCAGACGGGGCCGCGCAAAAAACCGCGGTTGACCCACTTGCGCGGGCGGATGGAACAGTAGCACGACTCGCCGAACCAGCCGATGAAACTGTAGAGGAAGTAGCAGAACAAAAGGTCAATTACGTTCATTGCGCACCCCCGATCCCGGTCAGGGCGTGAAACCGTTTGCGGTAATTTTCATTCATGGAGTACAGCAGTTCGATCGTCGCGCAGTATTTGTCCATCGACGTGACCACCCACGCCTCGGGGTACTTGGGCGGTACGAGCGTCAGCGGCCACATATGCTTGCGGATGATGTCCTTCTCTTTTTTGTTGAGCGTGCCGCACAGGTAATAGGCGTTTTTGAGCGCGGTGTGCGGGTGACGGTACCCGTGGGGGCGGTGGCTCATATCGTTGTGGCGCCAGTCGTAATAAAACAAATCGTGCATCGTCGCGGCGCGCGCCGTGCTGACGTAGTCAAGGCCGAGTTTTCGGGAAACGAGAAAACTCAGGTACGCCACGCTGCGGATGTGCTGCAGGCGGTTGATTTTCAGGTGCTGTTCATACTGCGCCAATCCCTGCAATTGCGGGGAGTTATACAGATCGCCCGCCGCTTTCAGATACTCGTCCCAAGAGGGGCGGTCCATGCGGTACGAGGCGATATAGGCGTCGTAAAGTTTGCTCATGGCGTCTCCGTTATGCTTTTTGGATCTTGTGGAAAATCTTTTTGCCCTTTTTGACAATGACGTAACCCTTGTCAAAAGCGGCGGCGGGAATGACTGCGAACGGATCGCTCTGTTTTTCGTCGTCCACGCTGACGCCGCCCTGCTGCACGAGACGGCGTCCTTCGCCGCGAGAGGGAACAAGACCCGTCGCGGTCAGCGCGTCGAGGATGCCCAGACCCTCGGCGGGCACTTCCACGATCGTGCAGGGCATATCGTCGCTGGCGCCGCCGCCGGCAAAGACGGCTTTCGCGGCGGCCTCGGCCTTTTTGGCCTCTTCTTCGCCGTGAACGAGGGCGGTCAGTTCGTACGCCAGGATCTGTTTGGCTTTGTTGAGCTCGCTGCCCTCCCATTTGTCCATCTCGTCGATTTGCTCCAGCGGCAGGAAGGTCAGCATACGGATGCACTTCAGCACGTCGCCGTCGCCGACGTTGCGCCAGTATTGATAGAACTCGTAGGGCGAGGTTTTGTTCGCGTCCAGCCACACGGCGTTGCCGGCGGTCTTGCCCATCTTTTTGCCCTGCGAGTCGGTCAGCAGGGTGATGGTCATGGCGTGGGCGTCCTTGCCCAGTTTTTTGCGGATCAGCTCGGTGCCGCCCAACATATTGCTCCACTGGTCGTCGCCGCCGAACTGCATATTGCAGCCGTAGTTTTTGAAGAGGTAATAGAAGTC
>CADBON010000098.1 GCA_902796315.1 Oscillospiraceae bacterium
CCAATATGCGCCTTGAAAACCCGCCACTCTACAAACCCAAAAAGCAAAAGAAAAAAGGCGGTCTCTCCTCGCTGCTGGGAATGTAACGCCAAAAGCCCATCCTTGGTCATCAAGGACGGGCTTTTTTGTTGACTTCACGCGAACATACTATTATAATAAAAGCAGCCGCAACGGCGGCCCGAAGCGTGCAAAAAGTTCCTCTGCGCAGAAGGGCCGAAACGGAACGGATGCCCTATACTATATAATAAATAAAGGAGAATCCCCGTGAAACATTACGATTCGGTTATTATCGGTCACATCTCCCAGGACCGCAACATTGACCACCTCGGCAACGCGGTGGAAATCTGCGGCGGCGCGGTGCTGTTTTCTTCGGCCGCGGCGTACGCGCTCGGTCACAAGGTACTGGCCGTCACCCGCATCGCCGACAAGGATCGCGAGCGGCTGAAGAGTTTCACCATCCCGCAGGAGGACGTCATCGCCATCCCCTCCCCCTCGTCCACAATGATACAGAACACCTATTTCACCGCCGACAAGGAACGGCGTGAATGCATCTGCCGGGAACTGGGCACGCCGTTCACGGTGGCAGATTTGCCCGACGACGCAGAGGCCGACATCTATCACCTCGCCGGCTTAATTTACGGCGATTTCCCGAACGAACTGATCCCCGCCTGCGCCGCGCGCGGCGCCGTGGCCGTAGACGTGCAGACCTGCCTGCGGCACGCCGATATGGAAGGCGGCGGACGGATGTTCTTTGAGGACTGGAAGGACAAGAAAGACCTGCTCCCCTACATCACCTATCTCAAAACCGACGCCGCGGAAGCGGAGATCCTGACGGGCACCGCCGACCGTGTGGAGGCCGCGAAGCAACTGCACGCATGGGGTGCAAAAGAAATCATGATCACCCACAACACCGAAGTCCTTGCCTATGACGGCAAAGAGGTCTTCACCTGCCCCATCCGTTCGCGCAACCTCAGCGGGCGCACGGGCCGCGGTGACACGACGTTCGCCTCCTACATCAACGAGCGGCTGAACGCGGATATCCCCACCGCCCTGCTGACCGCGACGGCGCTGGTATCGCTCAAAATGGAAACGCCCGGCGTTTTCAAAGGAAACCGCGCCGACGTCGAAGCGTACATTCGGGACTTTTACCCCGATTACGCCGGATAACAACGCACCCAAAAAAAGCAAAAACAAGACCCTGCCGTTTGGCAGGGTCTTTTCAATGCGGTGGATTATCAGGCCTCGATTTCGTCTTTCTTGCGGCGGGTGATCACGAAGCCGGCAGAACCGACCAGGAAGAGAGCCGCGGCAAGGCCGAGACCGTAATCGCCGGTTTCCTCGGAGCCGGGGGTGGAACCCGCGGACGTGGTGGCGAGGTTGGTCGTCGCGTTGCTGGTGGTCGCGGCGGTGGTATCTTTACCGCCGAAGAGACCGGAAAGGAACTCGATGATCTTATTGAGGATGTCGCGCAGGGCGTCAAAGTCAAGGCCGAGCCGTTCAAGGATCTTTTGGAAGGCCTCGGAAATATCGATGTCGCTGTCTACGAGCTGTTCGATGATCATGGTCAGTTCGGAGTTGCCGAGCGTGTTCTGAATGGCGTCGGCAAAGTCCGCGAAGGTAACGCCCTCGCCGTCGAGCATTTTGCGGATGATGGCGAGCAGCGCGTTGATATCGGCCGGGGACGTCATAGACGCACGGGTCGTCGGCGGGTTGGTGGCCGGCGCAACGTCGCTGGGAATGGCGAAGTTAACGGTCGGGTTGGTGCCGAGGGTAGTCTTGTTGACGTCGTTGGTTTTGTCGCCGTCTTCGGTGACGAAGGTGTCGGCATACACACCGAGGGTGGTGGCAGTGATCTTGGTGTCGGCCACGTTGAAGGTGATGTAGAAGAGATCGGTCGCGGCGGACTTGGTCACACCGGAGGTGGAGATCCAGCCGAAGGCGTACTGGTTATCCTGGCCGGAGCGCATATCATACGCGGCAAAGCCGGTAAAGTTCGGGGTGATTTCGCCGTTGGAGCCGGCCTTGCCGGCTTCGCCCGCGGAGGCGACATTGATGACTGTGGGATCGAATTCGACGTAAAGGCTGACTTCGGTAAGTTTCTTGACGGCCTTGCTGGTAGAGACCACCAGTGTGAACTGGTTGGTCGTGATGGCGTCGTCGCCGGTAGTTTTGGCGGGGTCATACGTGCCCTCGTAGACGCGGGTCTTGAGAGGAGGAACAGCATTCGCCGCAAGGCTTACCGGCGCCATGATGGCGCTGATAAGCAGAACCGCAAGAATTATCGACAGTGCCTTCTTCATTGAAATCGTCCTTTACATGTATTTGGGGAGAAGCCCCAACCGCAAATGGTAGTGCGCATAGCGACACGTATAGTCTGCTATGATTATAGTACAAACGGGGATGGGATGTCAATAGAAAATTTGCATTTGAGAAGGTTTTTTTCGTGGATTCCGCGACGTGCCGAAGTGCCCAAAACTCCCGATATTACGGGCTTTCCAAGGGGTTTCGGCAATTTCACCAAAAAGGCGTCGGCTTTTTCTACGTTTACGTCATATCACTTTACATTCTAATGAAAATAGTGTAAACTAAAAGCGGTGATGCCTGAATGAAACAGTACGACATATATTTATTTGATTTTGACGGCACCCTCTGCGACACGACGAAGGGCATTTACAACAGCGTGTTATACTCGCTCCCCTTCTACGGACTGGAGGAAAAAGACCCCTCGCGCCTGGCGTACTTCGTCGGGCCGCCGCTGTTTGATTCGTACAAGACGCTTTACGGAGTGGATGACGAGACCGCGAACGGCCTTGTTGCCCGTTACCGCGAACGCTACCGCGTCAAGGCGGCGGAGGAGTCGGAACTCTACCCCGGCGTGCGCGACCTGCTGACGGAACTGCGGCGCCGCGGCAAAACGGTGGGCGTCGTCAGCGCCAAGCCCGAACCGTTTTTGCGCGCCATTGCCGAGCGGCTGGAGATCCTGCCGCTGTTTGACGATATCGTGACGGCGAGTTTTGCCAACATATCCTCCGACAAAACGACACTGATCACCACCGCTCTTGAACGTTTCGGAGTAACAGACAAAAGCCGCGCGCTGATGATCGGCGACCGCCGTTACGACATTGAGGGCGCCGCCGGAGCGGGCATTGACAGCGCCGGCGCGGTTTACGGTTTCGGCACCGAAGAAGAACTGACCGCCGCGGGTGCGACGTGGCTGCTGCAGAGGCCCGACGACCTGCTGGCGTAAAGGTCAGCCCGCCAGTTTGCTGGCGCCGGTCTCGTAATTGATAATGACGCCGGGCTGCACGTTGTAGCAATAGACGTTGAAACGGACCCCCGCGCCGCCGTCCTCGACGGAGTACGCCTCGATCTGAACGCCGCGGGCGACCAGCTCGTCGCCGCCGAAGATCGGCGTCACGCGGTACAGCACACGGTTGCCGGTGGTGCGAATATAGTCCGCGACCTCATTCTCAAATGGAAGCATCCCCTGCGTGTTGAGGTAGCGGGTGCCGGTGATCAGGTTGCAGCGGTTGGCGTTCTCGCCTGACAACTGATACCCGATCAGGTGGCAGCGGTTATAGAGATAGCCGCCCTCTATATTTTTATACTTCTTCAAATGCCAGCCGCTCGGTTTGACCGAGCCGATGGAACCGCGTTCGCCCTCGGGCATGGTGTCACGCCCAAGCAGAGCAAACGCCGTGTCGCACCGGCCGAGGTCGTCGAGCGGCGCGTAACTTTCAAACGTACCGCCGCGACGCTTGTCGGCAGCGGCAAAATCGGGTTCGTTGCCGTTGATGACAACGTAGGGTTCGCCCGAAAATTCCGGCACACTCGCCAGCGTGTAAGAGCGCGTAACACTCTCGGTCGTGACGGGCGTCGTCGTTTCGGGGGCGAACGTATCGGGCGACACCAGAAACAGAACCGCCGACAAGACCAGGACGATCAACAGCGGCAGCAGATACACCAGCGGCGAAACGTGCCGTTTTTCGGCCTCTTTCGTCAGGCGTGCGATCTCACCCTCAAGCGTCGGCTGTTCAGGCGGGCGCCGTTTCTCGGCAGGAGGCGCGTCAGTCCGTTTCTTCGGCGCGGCGGGTTTACCGCCGCTCCCGGTCGTTGAACGCCGCATCGTACTCCCCCTTTCGCGTTACTGCTCGTTATAGTATAGCAAAAACCGCCGCCGAATGCAATCGGAACGGCACAAAAAGAATTGCAAAACCCTCGCGTTCATGCTATGATAGAATCAGATGAACGGAAAGGCGGGAAACGGGTTGGCACAGTACACGTTCACGGATATCGAATATGCCCACCGCAAGCGCGGCGCGCGGCTTGAAGAGTTTCTCGGCACGATGGAAAAACTGTTGCCGTGGGGCAAATGGACCGAGCAGATCCGCCCGCTGTACCCGGACGGCAAGCGCGGCCGGCCGCCCATCGGCATCGAGACCATGCTGCGCATGATGCTGCTGCAGGACTGGTTTGACCTGTCCGCCGAAGCGGTGGAAGATATTGTCTATGACAGTTACGCCATGCGCAAATTCCTGCACGTGGACTTTTTGGAACGGCAGGTACCGTCTGCAACGTCGCTGCTGCGGTTTCGCCGTCTGCTTCGTAAAGCGGGGCTGGAGAGCGTTATCCGCGACGAGGTCGACCTGCGGCTTGCCACCGAGGGACTGCTGTTGCAGCGCGGTGTGATGGCCGACCCGAAACTCATCAAAAAACAGTAAAACAAGCAAAACGCGAAAAAAGACCGCCGATGGCGGTCTTTTTGATTGGCAAAACTCAGTGCTTTTTTCCGAATTTCTCTTTATAGCGGTCGATGGCGCCGTCAATGATATCGACGGCAGAGAGC
>CADBON010000099.1 GCA_902796315.1 Oscillospiraceae bacterium
GCCGTAATCGGTGACGGAGGCGAGGTTGAACAGCAGTACCGCCGCCCCCGCCGTGATGCCGAACAGCCCCGCCGCGCCGCCGATGAGTATAAACACGAGCCGCAAGACGGAAATCGGCTGATACAGGTCGGAACAGACCAGCGAGCAGATGGCGGTCAGGGCGACGATGATCAGCATTGGCGCGCCGATCAGCCCCGCGGTGACGGCCGCGTCGCCGATGACGAGCGCACCGACGATGCTGACGGCGTGGCCGACCGATTTGGGCATACGCAAACCCGCCTCGCGCACCGCTTCGTAAACAAAGTGGATGAGCAGGGCTTCGGTCGTCAGATCGAAAAGGGTGTTGCTTTCCATCACGACAAGGTTGTAGAGCATATCGTCGGGCAGCAGTTCTTGATGAAACAGGCCGACCGCGACGAAAACGCCCGGCAGAAACGCACCCGTCAAAAACGCCAACAGCCGCACAAGTCGCATCAGCGTGGCGAAATAGGGGCGGTTGAGATAATCGTCCACGGTTTGAAAATTCTCGATGAACAGGCGCGGCACCACCAGCGCAAAGGGCGTGCCGTCGACGAGCACGCCCACCTTGCCTTCGGCGAGTTTGGCGCAAAACGTGTCAGGCCGTTGGGTCTGACCGACCATCGTAAAGGCCGAACGGCGGCGGGTGTCGAGCGTCTTGCGAAGGTAATTGGCGCCGACGACGGTATCGAAGCGGCAGGTGCCAAGACGGCGGCGCACCTCGTCCAGCACGCTTTGCGACACGCGGCCGCGCAGATAGCAAACGGCGACGCGGGTATGGCTGGTCGTGCCGAGCGTCAGGGTTTCGAACGTGAAATCGGGCGTGCACAGGCGGCGGCGCACAAGCGTGACGTTGGTCTTGAGGGTTTCGACAAAGCCCTCGCGCGAGCCGAACTCCTGCACCTCGTCGTCCGGCTCGCCAACGGCGCGCTGGGGGTAGCGCTGCGCCCCGAACACGAGGCAGGCGGCCTCGCCGTCAAAAAAGATCAGAAGCGATCCGCGCAGCAATTCATCCACAGCGTCGTCAAAATCGCTCTCGATCTTCAGTTCCGCGCCCGTCAGCAATACGCCGCCGACAAAGCCGAGTGTGTTGTCGACGGGCAGCGCGCCGTCATACGCCAACAGCGGCCGTACGGCGTTGGCGGCGATCATCCGCGCGTCGGTCAGGCCGTCGCAGCAGACGAACAGCACGGGCCTGCCACCGCAGACGCCGCGTTTGTAAACGATGTCGAAGCAAGCGCCCAGGCGCTCGCGCAGGCGGGCTTCGTTCGCACCCGCCGAACGGCTGATCGTCTGTTCCATGCCATCCCCTCTTTCCTCTCTATCTTCCGCAGAGCGGGGGCGAATATACGGACCAAAACCGCGGAAACTATGCGCAAAGGAGGGATCGCGTGGTTACGACGATAATCCGGACGGTCATTTTGTACGTGGCGGTAATGGTCAGCGTGCGGCTGATGGGCAAGCGGCAGATCGGGCAGTTACAGCCGGGCGAACTGGTGGTGACGATCCTGCTGTCGGAGATCGCCGCCATTCCCATTCAGGACAACGAGATACCGCTCGTCAACAGTTTGATCCCGTTGGCGCTGCTGATCGGCTTCGAGGTACTGGGATCGGTCATCGCGCTCAAAAGCCCGCGCTTTCGCTCGGTGACGGCGGGGCGCCCCGTGGTGCTGATGGAGAACGGCAAACTCGACGAAAAAAAACTGAAAGACCTGCGGCTTTCGGTCAGCGACCTGCTGGCGGCGCTGCGACAGAAGGACGTTTTTGACCCCGGCGACGTCGCCTGCGCCGTGGTGGAAACGAACGGCTCGCTCTCGGTACTCAAACAGGCGAAGACCATGCCCGCGAGCGCGCAGGATGCGGGCGTGGCGGTGAAAGAAGGCGGCCTCCCCCGCCCCGTGGCGGCGGACGGACAGGTGCTCGCCGTCACGCTCGGCGGCCGAAAGACCGACGTCGAGAGCGTGAACAAATACCTGCGGCAGCACCGGCTGAAAGCCGAGGACGTGCTGCTTTTGACGGTGGACGACGCGGGCGATTGGCGCGTCTTCCCGAAGAACGGAGGGAGCGTATGAAGCGGGTCGTTGTCGCCGTGTGTCTGCTTGTGGCGGCCGTGACGGCGGGCATTACGCTCAACGTCACGCTCTGCCGGGCGTGCGACGAACTGGGCGCGGAAATGGCCGCGGTGCAATCGCTTGCCGAGCAGGGTGACGCGCAAGGCGCGGCCGCACGGTTTGAAGAGGCGTACCGCACGTGGGAAAAGCGGTCGCTCCTGTTTCACGGGCTGGTCGATCACGGGCTGATGACCGAGGCCGAGATCAGTCTGGGCGAAGCGCGGCACGCGGCGCAGACGGGTGATTTGGAAACCCTGGCGGACGAGGCGGACGACTGCGTGCAAACCTTTTATCATATCAAAGTTTCATCGGAGCCGATGGCGGGCAATATATTTTGAAAACAACTTGAAAAAATCCCCCTTTTTTGTTATAATATCAGGCGAATAAGAAAGAAAGGAGGGAGCTATATGTTCTGGATTTGGCTGGCGTTGATGGCCGTTTTTCTGATCGTGGAAGGCGCAACCGCACAACTGGTCACAATCTGGTTCGCCGTCGGCTCGCTCGGCGCGTTTATCACCGCGCTCGCGGCGCCCGACAACTGGATTTTGCAGATTGCGGTTTTTGCGGTACTTTCCGCCGTCGCTCTCGTGTGTACGCGACCGCTTGTACGCAAAATCACTTCCTCCAAAAAACAGCCGACCAACGCCGATATGTACGTCGGCGCCGAGGGCGTCGTGCTGGAGACCATTGACAACCTGGACGCCAAAGGGCTTGTCAAAGTCAAGGGCTCGTACTGGACGGCCCGCACCGAAAGCGACGAACTGAAGATCAAAGAAGGCACGCGCGTGACCGTTCGCCGCATCGAAGGCGTCAAACTCATCGTTGCCCCGCTTGCGGAGCAAACCGACCATTCATAAGGAGGAATCACCATGTTCACCACTCTTGCCGC
>CADBON010000100.1 GCA_902796315.1 Oscillospiraceae bacterium
GATGAGCAGACGCATGACCGAAACCTGCGCTTTTTTGCCGCTCTTTTTCATAAAGGTTTCGCAGAAGAGGTCGAGCGTCAGCGTGGAACCGGACGTCAGCACCAGCGACGAGAGCGTGCTCATGGACGCCGACAGCACCAGCACAAGCACCAGTCCCACGACGAGGGCGGGCATATTATTGAGCATGGTCGGCACAATGGCGTCAAAATTGACGCTGCCATCGGGCTTGTAGATACCGGGATTGTCGGCGTACAGACGGCCGAAACCGCCGAGGAAATAGCACCCGCCGGCGACGATGACCGCAAAGAAGGTGCTGACGATGGTGCCGGTATTGACGGCCTTTTCATTCTTGATGGCATAGAACTTGCCGACCATCTGCGGCAGGCCCCAGGTGCCGAGCGAGGTCAGGATGACGACGAACAGCAGCGACAGCGGATCGTTGCCGAAGAACGAGGCAAACGCGCCGGTGAACTTGGCGCCGCCCTCCTCAACGGGCAGCGCGCCCAGACCGGCGATGGCCGCGGAAAAGCCGCCGTTGTCTTTGAGAACCAGCAGCACGACGACCACGATGCCGACAAGCATGATAAGGCCCTGCACAAAATCGTTGACCGCCGTCGCCATATAGCCGCCCGCGATGACGTACACCGCCGTCAGCGCCGCCATGACGATGACACAGGTGACAAAGCCGCCCGGGATCTGCGGGAAGGCCATATCGATCAGTTTGGAAAGGCCGTTGTACAGCGAGGCCGTGTAGGGGATCAGGAAGATGAAAATGATGGCGGACGCCGCGATCTTCAGCCCCTTGGAATGGTAGCGTTTTTCAAAGAAGGCGGGCATGGTGGCGCTGCCGAGGTGCTGGGTCATCAGCCGCGTACGGCGGCCGAGCACCACCCACGCAAGCAGCGATCCCAAAAATGCGTTGCCCAGACCGATCCACGTCGAGGCAAGGCCGAATTTCCAGCCGAACTGCCCGGCGTAACCGATGAAGATGACCGCCGAAAAGTACGACGTGCCGAAGGCGAACGCCGACAGCCACGGGCCGACGGAGCGGCCGCCGAGCACGAACCCGTTGACGTCGGTCGCGTGTCTGCGGCAGCGGATGCCGATGCCGACCATGATGATGAAGAAGACGATCAGCATGGCAAGTTTGATGAAGGTTTGCATAACGATCTCCCTTTCTGCCGGAGGGATAACAAAAGCCCCCCGAACCGTAACGTTCAGAGGGCGGAAAAACCGCGGTACCACCTCAGTTTACCGACGCCTTACGGCGGCCGGCCTTAGCGGGCGCTATCACGCCCTGTCCCTGTAACGGGGGAACCCGTCGCCGTTTTTGACGGCGCAGCTCGCGGAGTGTATTCGCACGGACCGTTCCCATTGCCTTGCACCAACCGGCAACTCTCTGCAGGTACTGCGTCCGGGCTACTTCTCCCCGGTCGTCGCTTTATGGGGGTATTTTAATACGCGTCAGCGGATTTGTCAAGAGGTTTTTTCGACGAAAAACGCCGCAACTGTCAATTTTCGTCAGAAAGTCTGTTGATTTCCCATACCTGTCACTGTATAATAGAAAAAACTTTAATCGGAGGTGTTCCTCTTGAGTAGCGGCAAACTGAAAATGAAACTCTATTCCCGAATCGGGAAGATCGTCAACCGCCTTTCCCAGACCGAGCAAGCGCCGCCCGCCGACGCCGACCGCTCCGTCACCGAAGGGATGCCCGCCCTGCTGCGCGAGATCGGCGCCGAGGGGTCGGTACTGCTGCGCAACGACGGGGTGCTCCCCTTTGCGCGGGATGAGGCGCTTGCCGTCTTCGGCCGCGTACAGCGCGACTGGTTCTATACCGGTTACGGCAGCGGCGGCGACGTGCGCGCGCCCTACAGCGTCAATCTGATCGAAGGACTGACCGCCGCCGGGGCCAAGGTCGACGCCCTGCTCGCCCACAAATACGGGGAATGGTGCGCCAAAAACCCCGTCGAGCCCGGCTTCTGGGGACACTGGCCGCACAGCCACCCGGAAATGCCCGTGGACGACGCGCTGCTGGCGGACGTCGCAAACCGCTGCCGATCCGCCGTCGTGGTGCTGGGCCGTTCCGCCGGTGAGGACAGCGAAAACAGCGACGCGCCGGGCGTGTACCGCCTGACGGACGAAGAGCGCGATCTCTTGTTGCGCGTGGGCCAAACCTTTGAAAAGGTCTGCGTCGTGCTGAACGTCTGCTCGCTGCCCGATCTTGCGTGGGAAAAAGAGCTGCTTCGCGGCAAAGCAGCGCTGCTGATCGCCTGGCAGGGCGGCATGGAAAGCGGCAACGCGCTGGCCGACGTGCTGTTGGGCGACAGCGAACCCTCCGGCCGTCTGCCCGACACCGCCGCCCTCTCGTACGCCGTCTGCCCGACGGCGGAGCACTTCGGGGCGAAAGACTATAACGAATATACCGAAGACGTGTACGTCGGCTATCGCTACTTTGAGACCTTTGCAAAGGACGACGTGCTCTTCCCCTTCGGCGCCGGCTTCGGCTATACCACCTTCGCACGTGAGATCACGCGGTTCAGCGCGACCGACAAACAGGTGGAGGTGGCCGTCACCGTCACCAACACCGGTTACCGCGCGGGCAAAGAGGTGCTGCAGCTCTATTGTGAGGCACCCTGCGTCAAACTCGGCAAGCCTGCGCGCGTGCTGTGCGCCTTCCGCAAAACCGGCCGCCTCGCCCCCGGCGAAAGCGAGGACGTTGTGCTGACGGCCTCGGCGGAAACCTATGCGTCGTACGACGACGCGGGCAAGACGGGCCGCCGTTCCGCCTGGGTGCTGGAACGCGGCGTGTACCGCTACTACCTCGGCGGCAGTGTGCGCGACGCCGTGAAAGCCGGTGAGTTCGGCCTTGACAGCACCTGCGTCGTCAAGATGCTCAAAGAGGTGGCCGCCCCCGCCGCGCCGTTCAAGCGTCTGATCAACAAAGACGGTCAAAAGGACTATGAACTCACGCCGCCCAAGACCGAAAACCTGCGCGACAAGATCCTTTCCGCCCTGCCCCCGACCCTTCCCGCGGCGGGTGACAAGGGCCTGACACTCGGCGACGTAGCGGCCGAAAAAGCGACGCTGAAAGAGTTCGTCGCCCAACTGTCGACCGACGAGTTGGAGGCCATCAGCCGCGGCGATTACACGATGAACAGCCCCCTCGGCGCCGCGGGCAACGCCGGCGCTTTCGGCGGCGTTTTGCCGAGTCTGCGCGAAAAGGGCGTTGAGCCGATCGTCACGACGGACGGGCCGAGCGGCATCCGTCTGGCGGCGTACTGCTCGCTGCTGCCCATCGGCCAACTGCTGGCGTCGACCTGGAACCCCGAACTGGTAGAGCGGCTGTACGCCCTCGTCGGCAAAGAACTGGTCAAAAAAGGCAGCGACGTGCTGCTGGGGCCGGGCATGAACATCCACCGCGACCCGCTGTGCGGCCGCAATTTTGAATATTTCAGCGAAGACCCGCTGCTGTGTGGCAAGACCGCCGCGGCCTTCGTGCGCGGCGTGCAGAGCGCCGGCAAGGCCGCCTGCCCCAAACACTTCGCCTGCAACAATCAGGAGACGAACCGCAGCAAGACCGACTCGCGCGTCAGCGAGCGCGCCCTGCGCGAGATCTATCTCAAGGGCTTTGAGATCTGCGTCAAAGAGGCCAAACCGCTGTGTCTGATGACCTCGTACAACAAGGTCAACGGCGTGTGGAGCCACTACCATTACGACCTTGTCGAGCGCATTCTGCGCGGCGAGTGGGGCTTTGACGGCGTGGTGATGACCGACTGGTGGATGCAATCCTCAAAAAGCCCCGAATTCCCGTCGCTCTGCGACAACGCCTACCGCGTACGCGCGGGTGTGGACGTGCTGATGCCGGGCGGCGCCCGCACGGGCAAACGCAAGCCCGACGGCACCCTGCTGAAAACGCTCGGCAAACCCGGCGGCATTACGCGGGGCGAACTGCAGCGCACCGCCGAGCGCGTGTGCAAACTGGTGCTGCGGCTGAAATACTGACCGCCGCAAAACGCAAAAAAACGGCCTTACCTGTGACGGGTAAGGCCGTTTTTTGATGGATGCGGATGGTATCAGAAAGCGTATTCGCCGATATAAGCGCCGGTAGCACGGTTGAAGGCGAAGATGGAGAAACCGTTGAAGGTGACCCCGTAGACGTATCCGCCGAACCAGGTGCAGCGGTCCAGATACTGCCAGGTGTCGGTGACGCGCGGCGTCACGTAGGAAGCGGTCTCGGCCAGCGTCTTGGCCTGCGGATCCACGCGCAGGGCGAAGATCATGGCGTCGGCGCCGTAATAGGAATCGTCGTTCTCGGCCCAGGCGTAAGATTCGGCGGTCACGGGCAGATAGAGCGTGAGCGTCTTTTCATCCCAGCAGACGGCCTTGTGATCGTCCAACGCCGAGCTGCTGACCCAGTCGTAGTCGCCGCCGACGATATAGTTGGCGGCTTCCCGCGGGGCGGTCGGGTCGCTGACGTCAAAGAGCGAAACCTTGAGCGTGCCGTCGGTGCCCTCCTCGTCGCCGCCGTAGCCGATGCCGAGCAGCAGGCCGTCGCCGACCGGGTGCAGGTAACTGGAAAAGCCGGGCAGTTTGACTTCGCCCTTCAGCGTCGGGTTGGAGGGGTTGCTGAGGTCGATGACAAACAGCGGGTCGGTCTGCTCAAAGGTCACGACGTAAGCCGTGTCGCCCATAAAGCGCACCGCGCGGATGGTCTCGCCCTTGCCGACGTGCGGCAGGATGCCGAGGGTTTTGAGATCGGCGTCCAGAACGTAGATCTGTGATTCGGTATTCTCGCCCCAGTAGCCGGTGGTGGTGGCGATGCGCAGGTTGCCCTTGTACTCGTCCATACTGAACTGATCGAGCGACCAGCCGCGAACGGTCACGTTTTTCAGGAAGCGGATATCGCCGCCGCGAATATCGAACTTGAAGATCTGGGTGCCGACGCTGCGGCCGTCATAGACCATGCTGTAGGTGTCGTCGGTTTCGGCGTCGGTAGTGGCGTAGAGCGTTTCGGTGGTGCAGTATACGTTATCGCCTGCACCGAGCACCGCTTCGGTCTTGAGGGTGGCGGTGTTCGTCACGTCCACGGTGGAGGCGACGAGATAGCGGCTTTGCTCCACGGGGCTGGTCAGGCAGATGTTGCCGGCGGGAACACGCTCGCTTTCGGCGCCGTCGGCGCAGATAACGGGAACGCAGTTCTCTTTGATGCGGCTGTCAACAAGCGACACGCCGTAGTTGCTGATGAGGATGAGTTGATTGCCGACCATACGCGACGAGACGTAATAGCCGTCCTGCCAGACGCGGCCGCTCTCCTTCGGATTGGCGCGGTCGCTGATGTCATAGGTGATCTCCAGCGTCACGGTCTTGACGTCCGGAACATAGACGTAGGTGAAATCCGCGGGCGGGATCGGTTCGGGTTCTTCGGTGGCGATCTCGGTCGGCTCTTCGGTCGGTTCTTCGACCGGTTCTTCGGTCGGCTCTTCGGTCGGCTCTTCGACCGGTTCCGTAGGCGCGGCCTCGGTTACGGCCGTAATCACGGTCTCGGTCGCGGCGTCGGGATCGCTCTCGGGTTCGGCGGGGTCGGTGACGGTCTCCGTCACGGCGGAGGTGGTCTCCTCCAACTCCTCGGGAGCGACGGCGTAATCCACTACACCGCCGTCATCTTCGCCGTTGTAGACAGGGCCGTAATAGCCGTAATAATAGGGGTAATACTCCTCTTTTTGGGCGCCGCGGCACACGTCGGCGTCAAACAGGACGGTCAGTTTGTCGCCGTTCACGTACATCTCGCGCGCGTTCATGAACAGATAGGTCTCGCCCTCTTTGACCTCGGGCGTAACGGTCGCGATCTTTTTCAGCGAACCGTCCGCCTGCGGCTGAAAAATGGTGACGGCGACGGACTGTTTCAGGTCGGGCAGAACGCAGTCGGTGATATAGTCGGGGCTGTCCTTGGTCGCGGGGTTCAGTTCGCGGAACGTGTCGCCGTAGTAACGGAACCGGTCACGGCCGGCAACGTACAGATATTTGCCGTCGTTTTTGAGGATGTCGGCCTCGCTGACGCCCGCGACCTGCTCGTTGGTGCGGCCGAAATCATCGGTCGCAAGGGCGCTGTCGTCGGTCGCCATTCCGACCCCGCCGTTCACGGCGCCGGCTTGAGCGGAGGGCGCTGCGGCAGAGGGCGTTGCGGAAGCAGAGGGCGTGGCGGAGGCGTTTTCGGCAACACTATCCGCGGTCTTTTGAAAGACCCCGAAATACGTGCCGAGACCGTCGACGAACGAGGAACGGGCTTTGATGCTCTTTTGATACGCGTCGCGATAACCGGCAAAGAGCTTCTCGATCTCGCCGTAATCGCTGACGGTCTTGACGTTGCCGCCGGGGATGACCTTCGGTTTGGGCGGTCTTGCCCAGGGCTTCATCACGCCGACGGTGGTGACGGCCACGGCCGCCGCCGCAAGTCCCGCGATCGCGCGCAGAACGCGGCGATTGGCGCGCTTTTTGCCGTTGTCGTGCGTTTGCTGCTCGGGGGCAGCGGTCTGTTGCGGCACGTTCTTGATACTCTCTTCGATCGCGGCGCGTGACAGCGCGGGCGGCAGTTCGGCCCGCTCGTTTTTCTGCAGTTCACGGTTCATTTTTTCCAATTCCTCTTGCGTAAAAACTTCATCTTGCTGTTTCATTGTCGATACCTCCCTTACAGTACCGCCCGCAGTTTTTCAAGCGCACGCTTCTGACGCGAGCGCACGGTGGCGGGCACCATGTCGAAAATGACGGCGAGCTCGTTGCTTTTGAAGCCCCCGAGCACAGAGAGCAGGATCAGCCGTGCGTCCGGCTCGCCGAGGGAAGCGATGGCCTCCTTGAGTTCGGCGCTTTGGAACGAGTAACCCGCGCTGCCGTCGGTCAGCAGAAAGACGGCCTCATCGTCGCCGTACAGCGCCGGCTCCTTGCCGCGCTTGGCAAGGGCGGTTTTGCAGGTGTTGGAAAGCACCTTGAAAAGCCACGGCTTGAACAGCGCGTTGTCCCGCAGCGACGGCAGGTTCTGCCACGCGGAGATGACAGCGTCCTGCACGGCGTCCTCGGCGTCTTCCGGGCGGCCGACCATGTACAAGGCAAAGCGGTACAGCTCGTTCGCGTACCCCCCGTACAGTTCGCCGAAAGCGGCGCTGTCACCCTTTTTGGCGCGTATGACCAGCGCCAGTTGTTGTTCATCCAAAGTTCCTCTCTCCTTTCGGGAAAGCGTTTCGACAATATGACGGTTTTGCGCGAGGGATTGTTGCAGAAAAAACGAATTTTTTTGTTTTTCTTTTTCGTCTTTATTCTACCAAATTCCCGGGGCTTTGTAAACAAATAATTAAATTCGGGAAACTGTTTGCAATAGCGCCGCAGGTGTGGTACAATAGTTTCTGTATGCAGCCCGCGCGGCGGACTGCCCGTAACTATGCGAAAGGATTTTCCGAAATGAGTCTGCTCAAAAAATTATTCGGCGATTATTCGTCAAAAGAGATCAAGCGCATCACCCCGCTCAAAGACAAGGTGCTGTCGCTCGAAAAAGAGTACGCCGCCCTCAGCGATGAGGAACTGCAGGCCAAGACCCCCGCTTTCAAAGAGCGCCTGCAAAACGGCGAGACCCTCGATGACATTCTGCCCGAGGCCTTCGCCACCTGCCGCGAGGCGGCCTGGCGCGTGCTCGGTATGCGCCACTACCCCGTACAGATCCTGGGCGGCATCATCCTGCACCAGGGCCGTATCGCCGAGATGAAGACCGGCGAGGGCAAAACCCTTGTTGCGACCCTGCCCGCCTACCTCAACGCGCTGACCGGCAAAGGCGTGCACATTGTCACGGTCAACGATTACCTCGCCAAACGTGACTCGGAGTGGATGGGCAAGATCTACCGCTTCCTCGGCCTGAAGGTCGGTCTGATCATCCACGAAAAGACCAATGAGGAGCGGCAGGAGGCCTACGCCGCCGACATCACTTTCGGCACCAACAACGAGATGGGCTTCGACTACCTGCGCGACAACATGGTCATGTACGCCAGCCAGCGCGTGCAGCGCGGCCACGTGTTCGCCATCGTCGACGAGGTCGACTCCATTCTGATCGACGAAGCGCGCACCCCGCTGATCATCTCCGGCCGCGGCGACGCTTCGACCGACTTGTACCGGCTGGTCGACCAGTTCGTCAGCCGTCTGAAGATGGTCAAGGTCAAAGAACTCGATACCAAGATGGAAGCCGAGGACGTCACCGACGAAGAAGGCGGCGACTACCTCGTCGACGAAAAAGCCAAGACCGCCACTCTCACCAAGACCGGCATCGCCAAGGCGGAAGAGGCCTTTCACATCGAGAACCTGCAGGATCCCGAGAACCTCACCCTGCAGCACCATATCAACCAGGCCCTGAAAGCGCACGGCACCATGCAGCGCGACGTCGATTACGTCGTGAAAGACGGCAAGGTGCTGATCGTTGACGAATTCACGGGCCGCATCATGCTCGGCCGCCGTTACAGCGACGGTCTGCACCAGGCCATCGAGGCCAAAGAGAACGTCAAAGTCGAAAACGAGAGCAAAACGCTTGCGACCATTACGTTCCAGAACTACTTCCGTCTGTACCAGAAGCTTTCCGGCATGACCGGCACCGCCATGACCGAGAGCCAGGAATTCCAGGAGATCTACTCCCTCGACGTCGTCGAGATCCCGACCAACAAACCGATGATCCGCGTTGACAACGACGACGTGCTGTACAAAACCGAAGAAGCGAAATTCAACGCCGTGGTCGATCAGATCGAGGCCTGTCACGAAAAGGGGCAGCCCGTGCTGGTCGGTACCGTCACCATCGACAAGAGCGAAAAGCTGTCGCGCTACCTCAAAAAGCGCGGCATCAAGCACGAAGTGCTGAACGCCAAATTCCACGAAAAAGAAGCCCAGATCATCGCGCAGGCCGGCAAATACGGCGCCGTGACGATCGCGACCAACATGGCCGGCCGCGGTACCGACATCATTCTGGGCGGCAACCCCGAGTACCTCGCCCGCGCCGAAATGGCAAAGCGCGACTATCCCGAAGAACTGATCAACGAGGCCACCGGCTTTGCCGAAACGACCGATGAAGAGATCATCGAGGCGCGCCGCGTTTTCCGGGAACTGGAGGAGGGCTTCAAGCAGGAAACGAACGCCGAGGCCGAAAAAGTCCGCGAGGCGGGCGGCCTGTTCATCATCGGCACCGAGCGGCACGAAAGCCGCCGCATCGACAACCAGCTGCGCGGCCGTTCCGGCCGTCAGGGCGACCCCGGCGAAAGCCGTTTCTTCCTCTCCGCCGAGGACGACCTGCTGCGTCTGTTCGCGGGCGACCGCTTCTACAACACACTGAACGCCTTTAAGAGCATCGGCGATATGCCGATCGAGGCGCGGCTGTTCTCTTCCTCCATCGAGAGCGCGCAGAAAAAGGTCGAGGGCAACAACTTTGCCATTCGCCGCAACGTTCTGAAGTACGACGACGTGATGAACAAACAGCGCGAGGTCATCTACGGCCAGCGCAACCAGGTGCTGGATGGCGAGGATATCTCCCCCATCATTCAGAAAATGATCGTCGACACCATCTGCGAAACGGTCGACTTTTACTGCCCCGAGCACGTGAAAGAAGAGGAGTGGAACCGCAAAGGTCTCGCCACCCGTTACGACTGGCTGACGACCGAAGACGAGCTGAACGACCGCCACACCAACGAGGAACTGTCCACCTTCCTGCTTGACAAGGCGACCGCCCTGTACGCCGCCCGCACGGAAGCTTACGGCGAACAGCTGATGAAAGAGATCGAGCGCGTCGGCCTGCTGCGCAACGTGGATATGCGCTGGATGGACCACATCGACGCAATGGATCAGCTCAAGCGCAGCATGAACCTGATGGGCTACGGTCAAAAGGATCCCATCCTCATCTTCCGCGACGAGGGCATGGATATGTTCGAGGAAATGACGAACAACATCCGTGAGGGCACGGTGGATTTCGTCCTGCGCGCCACCGTTCGTAAAGAGGAACCCGTGGAGCGCAAGCAGGTCGCCAAAATCACCGCCACAAGCGGCGCCGACGACGGCAGCGTCAAAAAAGAACCCGTGCGCAAGCAGAAAAAGCCCGGCCGCAACGATCCCTGCCCCTGCGGCAGCGGTCTGAAGTACAAGAAGTGCTGCGGACGGTTTGAGAACGGCGGCAAAGAAGAAGAGGAATGACCCCGCCCCCGTAATACGGTAAGCCCCGGCCAAGCCGGGGCAGTTCATTTGCCGCAAACACCCGCGTTCGCATGAAAACGCGGGGCTTGCAACACCGAAAATGACGGCCGGGGACGATCCCAAACGTTGGGATGTTCTTTAAACGCTCATAAAAGCGTTATATACTGGAACTAAAAAAACGGATAGCCAAAGGAAGCGTAAACCTTGAAAAAGAAAATCGTAATCAGCGTATGCGCAATCATTATCATCGCAGTCGGCTTGTTTTTTGCGTGTCAAAAAAGCGGCCTCATAAACCCGGCAAAGAACAGAACATCGGGCGCAACAGCCGGTAAGATCGACGCGGTATCGTACCGCATGAAATTGGATTTGGACGTCAACGCGAAATCCCTGACGGAAGAGGTGAAAATGGAGATCAAAAACGACACCTCCGAGCCCGTCGATGAAGTGATCATACGCGATATGACGCCCTCGATCCATGCGTATAACAAACAGTATTACGATAACGACACGCAAACAAGCGCGATCATCGGTATCACGAGCAACGAACAGCCGTTAGCGTATTCGTCGAAACAAGAAAGTGTTGTTCGCGTGAAGCTGAACGAAGCGTTGAAACCGCATGAAACGACGACAATAACCGTAGATATGAAAACCGATATCCCGGACAGACAGGATCGTTTCGGCTACGTTAAAAGAAAAGACGGATACATTTTTGCGCTTTCATTCTGTTTCCCGTATTTAGCGGATAATAAAAACAGCGAATGGATCCTCCATCCGTATTTTGACGACGGAGAAAGCAGAAGTTACGATATCGCGGATTATGACATTGAGATCCATCATCCGAAGGGGTATGCGGTCATAGCAACGGGTACGGAAGAGACGAACGACGGCGTCACGAGAATAACGGCCCATAACGCTCGCGATATGGCGATCGTCGTATCGAATATGATGCAAAAAGACACGTTCGAAGTCAAAGGAATCACGATCAATAATTACTATTTAGACAGTCAATACACGGCCACGTACAGAAAACTGACGGAACTGGTGATCAAAGACGCGATTCAAGTGTATACGGATACCGTCGGCGCCTATCCGTATGAAGAATTGGACGTTGCGCCGCTGTTATTCGGCTTCGGTTTCGGCGGAATGGAGTATCCGGGTTTGGTGATGACAAACGCGACCTCGTTCTATGACGGAACGCTGATGGATGCCTGGAGCTTAAGCGACGGATTATCTCACGAAATCGGCCATCAATGGTTTTATGCCGCCGTTGGGAACGACGAATATGCGGAAGGCTGGATCGACGAGGGCTTCACAACGTATTTGGAGCGACAATTGTTTGGATTATACGACGGCGACGCCCAACACTATCTGCTGGAAATCGACGATATGGCGCCCTCCGTTGAAGAGCGAATCGCGGCACTGGATGAATTGATGCAAACGGCCAGGCAGGATTATAAAAAAATGTACTTGAATACAAGTCCCGACCGCTATACAAAAGATCAATCGTACGGAGAAATCGAATATGAAGAATCGTATCTGTTTTTGCAAGAATTAAGGATCGCCATGGGTGACGATACCTTCAACGCCTTCTTAAAAGATTTATACGACAGATATGATTTGAAAGAGGCGGATTCGGACGCCGTGATTGCTTTGATCAGGGAATATGACAACAGCAAAACCGTCAATGAAATCCTGCGTTTTTATTTCAAATAAAAAACGCGCTCCCGTTTTCCGCAACCCCCTGCGTTCGGCCGACACGTGTTGAAATTGGGACTTGCAATTATGTAAAAAGTCATATATAATAGAAAGTGAGGTGATATCTATGAAGAAAGTGATTCGTCAACTGCTCGTTTTTGCGGTAGTCGTCTGCCTGCTCATTCCGCTCTGCGCACCCGCGTTCGCGGAGGGCACGGTGGAACTCGGCACTTACGGTAAAAAGGCGATGTCCGCCTTCTCCGTCGCTCCGGATAACGTCCACATTGTTGCCCCGAACGGTGATTCCAACGAGATCAAACAGCGCTTAAAATACGCCGCAGACACGGCTGCCGCCACGGGCGACACCCAAATGGTTTACGTGCCCGCCGGCAAACACCCGATCTATGCACAATTAAAGGTACAGAAGGGCGTCATCCTCTGCGGTGAAAAGGCCACGATCTTCGACAGCCGGCTGCCTTCGGATTCCCCCGCCGCCATTTTGGTGTGGGTATACGGCAGCGTTTACGGCGGCACCTATAACTGCAACAATACCTGCGACACGGTCCTGCGGTTCGGCGATTGCGCCTTTGCCAAACCCAACGGCTATGTGATGTATACGACCATCACCAAGGCGAAACTCAGGGGCATCACCGCTTCGGGCAGCAAAACGACCGGATGTTATATCTCGTACAACACCGTGAAAGACGTCGGCAAAGACTGCGTCGGCGTTTGTAACGGCGCCACCGTCAAAGGCATCCTCGGCAACACGCTGTCGAACGCCGTACAGTCCGGCATCGACATCGTTCACGCCAACGTTGTCACCATCAGCAAGAACACCATTTCCAACGTGACCGGTCACGGCATCAGCACCGATACCGAGCAAAAAGGCAGGACCCAGAACTATTGCCGCATCACCACCGTCACCGACAACAAAATCACCGGCGCCAAGCATCACGGCGTGTATCTGGAAAAGAACTGCAAAATCACGGGTCACATGAGAGGCAACGTGATTACGAACTGCACGCTCAACGGCGTTTGCATCGGCGGAAAAGGCGGAAATTCTTCCATCGGCTCCTCCAAAAACAAAAAATACTTCTACAACAACACCGTTCAGGGAAGCGGCAAATCCAACGTCAGCATCGGCAATACCGGTTCCGTGCTGGTTATGGGTTCCGGCAATAAGATCACCAAAGGCAAGGGTGCCGGAATCGCCATCGGCAGCGGCGGCCGCGTCTACATTCTCGGCAAAAACAACTACATCACCAACAATGCGCTGAACGGTATTCAGATCGCCTCGGGCGGGTATGTAAAAACCTACGTAAAAACCACGTACATCAACAACAACCGCTGGGACGTCAACATGAACGCCGGCGGCACGGCGCTGCTCAACTACTGCGTCATCAAGGGCAACAGCAAGGGCTCCGTCTACTACGTTTCCGGCGCCACCTATCGCCAGAAGAGCTGCACTATGGGCGGCAAGGTTTATAAGGCAAAATAAACCATTCGTAAACAAAACCCCGGGCTCGGTGAGCCCGGGGTTTTCTTCTGTTTGAAGGGCGCCGGCGGTATGCGTCAGTCGTCCTTTTTCTCTTTGCCCTTATCGTCCTCGGCGCCGTCCTCCCCGGCAACTTCGGGTTCGGGCAGGATCTCGACCTTGATTTTCTCGATCCGGCGATCCTCTACCTGCAGGACGGTGAAACGGACGTTCTCGAAATTGACTTCGTTCATCTCGCCGTTTTCGGGGATGCGCTGCAGGTCGTCCATAATAAAGCCGGCAAGCGTTTCGTAGTTGCCTTCGGGAAGCTTTTTGCCGATCAGTTCGTCGATCTCTTCAATATCGATGGTGCCGTCGACGGTGAAGGTGTTTTCGTCGATTTTGCTGACCTCGTCGTCCTCGTGGTCGTACTCATCCTGAATGTCGCCCATAACGGCTTCGACGATGTCTTCCAGCGTCACGACGCCGGCGGTGCCGCCGTACTCGTCCACGACGATGCTCATCTGAATGTGATTTTTGCACATCTCTTCAAACAGCTCGCCGATGGTTTTCGTCTCGGGGATAAAATAGGGCTTGCGCATGATATTGCGCACGGTCTGTTTGGCGGGGAGCTGCTTGCCGACGTAGGGCAGCAGGTCCTTGACGTAGACGATGCCGACGATGTTGTCGATGTCGTCCTCATAGATGGGGATGCGGCTGCGGCCGCTCTCGATGGCGAGGTGGATGATCTCATCCAGCGTCATATCGTTGACGTCGGCGGCCATCATATCGGTGCGGTGGGTCATAATGTCGCCCGCGTCCAAGTCGTCGAACTCGAAAATGTTGTTGATCATTTCCTTTTGGGCGTTTTCGATCACGCCCTTTTCTTCGCCGACGTCCACCATCATGCGGATCTCTTCCTCGGTGACGACCTCCTGGTCGGCGTCGGGGTCAAATCCCAGCAGGCGCACCACACCGTTGGTGGAAACGGAAAGCAGTTTGACGAACGGGAAAAAGATTTTGGAAAGCGCCAACAGGGGCTTTGCCACCGCAAAACTGATTTTTTCGGGGATCTGCATGGCGATCCGCTTCGGGGCAAGTTCGCCGAGAACCAGCGAGAGATAGGAGATCACGAGGGTGATCAGCACGACGGCGACGGGCTTGACAACGCCCTCGGGCCAGCCGAAGCGACCGGACAGGGCGCCGGTGAGCATATCCGCAAAGGTCGTGGCGGCGGATGCGGAAGCCAAAAAGCCGGCCAGCGTAACGCCGATTTGGATCGTGGACAGAAACCGATTGGAGTTGGAGGTGAGTTTGAGCAGCAGTTTTGCTTTTTTGTGCCCCTCTTCCGCCATTTTTTCGATCTTGGCGTCGTTGCAGGAGATGATGGCGATCTCGCTCATTGCGAAAAACGCGTTGAGCAGGATCAGAACGAACAGAAGGGGGATCTTGACCAGCAGTTCGTGGGACGCGCTGCCGGCGGGTTGGGCGGAGAGTAGGTGCATCAGCATACTCCCGGGTCCGGGGTCATCCATAAAGGATTTGCTCCTTTCAATAAAAGCGACGCTTATCCAACGCCGCAAAATAGGGGTGTGAAACGATATTTCACGGAATAGACTATAATATATTTCACCGTTTTTGTCAACCTTATCGTATTTCGGCGCTGATTTTATCGAATTTTCCCTCTTTTTATTGTTTACAAATTAACAAAAGAGTGTTACAATTAAGGATGGTGTTTTAAAACTTCTATAGGAGGAAAAACTATGGCAAGACAAAAGAAATCCATGGACGGCAACCAGGCAGCCGCGTACGTCTCTTACGCGTTTACCGAAGTTGCCGGCATCTACCCCATCACGCCGTCGAGCCCCATGGCCGACTACGTTGACCAGTGGTCCGCTCACGGCCAGAAGAACATCTTCGGCACGACCGTCAAGGTCGCCGAAATGCAGTCCGAAGGCGGCGCTTCGGGAACCGTGCACGGTTCTTTGGCCGCCGGCGCACTGACGACGACCTACACCGCGTCGCAGGGCCTGCTGCTGATGATCCCCAATATGTACAAGATCGCGGGTGAACTGCTCCCCGCCGTTTTCCACGTTTCGGCCCGCTGCGTCGCGTCGCACGCGCTGAACATCTTCGGTGACCATTCCGA
>CADBON010000101.1 GCA_902796315.1 Oscillospiraceae bacterium
TATTGCTGGCGCAATATGAAATATTGTTACACAATATGAAATAATTTGCTGTCGCAAATTATGAAATATCTCGCTTCGCTCGATATGGCATGAAATAAATCCCCTCATTCGCCGCAGCGAATTTCATTGCGAAGCAATTTCATGTTCTGAAAGAACATTTCATAAATCCGACAGGATTTATTTCATTACGAATCGAATCATGAGTTTTACTCATGTTTCGATTCGTTGTACTCTGTATTCTTCGGCGTAAAGTTCGGCACAAGCGATTTGATCCAGTCGATGGTCTCGGTATGGGACATATCGTTGATGGCGTCCGCCACGGCGCCGACCTTCGCAAACAGCGCGTCGCCGTCTATCTCGGTGGGCTTGGCGACGTAGATGAGGTTGTTTTCGGTCTTTTGGATGCCCTCTTCGCCGATCAGCAGTTCTTCATACAGCTTTTCGCCCTCGCGCAGACCGGTGTACTTGATCTCGATATCCTCGCCCGGCACGTGACCGGAAAGGCGGATCAGGTTTTCGGCCAGTTCGCGGATCTTGACGGGCTGGCCCATATCCAAGATGAAGATTTCGCCGCCCTTGGCGTAGGCGCCCGCCTGCAAAACGAGCGACACGGCCTCCGGGATCATCATAAAGTAGCGGATGATGTCGGGGTGGGTGACGGTGACGGGGCCGCCGGCCTCGATCTGCTCTTTGAACAGCGGGATCACGCTGCCGCTGCTGCCCAGCACGTTGCCGAAGCGCACGCAGACGAAATCGGTCGCCGAACGGCTGTTATAGGCCTGCACGATCTTTTCGCAAATGCGCTTGGTGGCGCCCATGACGTTGGTCGGGTTGACCGCCTTGTCGGTCGAGATCATCACAAACCGCTTCACGCCGAAGCGGTCGGCCGTCGAGGCAAGGTTATAGGTGCCCAGCACGTTGTTTTTGACGGCCTCTTTGGGGTTGTCCTCCATCAGCGGCACGTGTTTGTGCGCCGCCGCGTGGTACACGTAATCGGGGTGATATTCGGCGAAGACTTCCTCCAGGCGCTGTTTGTCGCGCACCGAGCCGATCAGCACGTGCAGATCGACGTCGGGGTGCTTGCGGCGGATCTCCTGCTGCAGTTCGTACGCGCCGTTTTCGGCGATATCAAAAATCAACAGTTGTTTGGTAACGCCGCTCGCCGCGATTTGGCGCACCAGTTCGCCGCCGATGGAACCGCCGCCGCCCGTGACCAGCACGACGCGATCCTTGAGCATGGCGAACGCCCCGGTCAGATCGGCCTTGATGGGCTCGCGCCCCAAAAGGTCGGTGTAATCGACCTTGCGCAGCTGCGCCCCGAGCGAGCCGTCGGGACTGACGGCGGCGATACGCGGCAGGGTCTTGAGCACGCAGCCGGTCTTGTTGCAGATGTTGAGGATCTCTTTTTTATCCGTCTCGGACGCGGAGGGAACGGCGAAGAAGATCTCGTCCACATCCAGCCGCCGTGCGACCTCAAGAATGATGTCGCGGCCGCCGAAAACGCGCACGCCGTCAAGATATTCGCCCTTTTTGCGGGCGTTGTCGTCAATCAGTCCGACCACGCGGTAGCGGTTGACGAAATTGATGCCCCGCAGTTCGGTGATCAGCCGGTGGGCCGCGCCGCCCGCGCCAATGATCAGCACGTTTTTCTTTTTGCCTTCCTCGGTTTCCGCCAGCACGTGACTGCGCCAGCCGCGGTACAAAAACAGCACCGCCGCGCGGGTCAGGATGGTCAGCAGCAGGAAGATCATCCACGTCAGCGACATATAGGTGAGAAAATCACGCGTATAAACCGACCAGAGATTGAAGAACAGCGCGGTCGTCAGCACTTGTGACGCGCACACGCACAACAGCAGTTCGCCGTAATCGCGAGACACAAAGAACTGCCACATACGGTTGTAGATGCGCCGCCACAGGAAAAAGGCCGCCGTCACCGCAAGGTCGGTGAAGAACAGCCACGGAATGGCGGGGACGTACCACGTCGGCAGCAGAACGATACCGCCGAACTTCAGCGTGGCCGCCGCAACGAACGCGGCCACCAGCGACAAAAGATCCGCGCCGGCCAGTACGCCGCGGATGTTTTTCTTCACAAAATCAACGATTTTGAACA
>CADBON010000102.1 GCA_902796315.1 Oscillospiraceae bacterium
GCAGATCATCGGAAGGGAAGTTGTTGTATGACGACCTGTAAAAAGAGTTTGAGCGTTCTGCTGGCGCTGGTCCTTGCGCTGTCGCTGTTGTTTGCGGCGCCGCTGACGGCGTTCGCCGCTGACGGCGACGCGGCCCTCACCCCGGGGGAGATCGCGCTCAACCAAAAGACCGAGGGCGATTTTGATTACGTCAAGACGCCCGACGGCGGCTCCGTTCAGCTCGTCGCCTATCACGGCGACGCTAAAGAGGTGGCGATCCCGTCGTCGCTGGGCGGCCAGCACGTTGCCGTCATCGGCGAAAACTGCTTCGCCGGCAACTCCACGGTCGAGGTCGTTACTCTTCGCAATGACACGACCGAACTCGGCGCCGGCGCGTTCCGCGGCTGCACCGCTCTGCGCGAGATCAAACGCGCGTCGTCGCTGTCCATGATCGGTGAGGCCTGCTTTGAGGATTGCACCTCGCTGGAATCGTTCGTCATTCCCGACGCCGTTACTGCCATTCCCGCCCGCTGCTTCGCGGGCTGCACGGCGCTTGCCGAGATCAAGCCCCACGTCAACGTCAAGCGCGTCGCGCGTGACGCTTTTGCGAACACCGCCTGGGAGCAGGCGCAGCCCGACGGCCCGCTTTCATTCGGCCGTGTGCTTTATGCCTGCAAGGGCGAACCCGCCGAGATCACCGTCGGCGAGGGCGTTGAGATCATCGAGAACGCGGTCTTCCTCGGCTGTGACTTCCTCAAAACCGTCACCTTCGGTGAGGACGCCAACGAGATCGGCGATTATGCCTTCCAAAACTGCACCAATCTGACCACCGTCAACTTCGGCCCCGCGGTTTCGCTGCTGGGCGCGGGCGCCTTCAAGGGCTGCACGGCGCTGACGTCGATCGACCTTTCCGGCACCACCACCGCGGGCATCGGTTACGAGTGCTTCGCGGGTTGTTCCGCCCTGGCCGAAATGAAACTCTGCGAAACCCTTTCCGATATCGGCGATTACGCCTTCGCCGGCACGCGGATCCCCACCTTTGCGTTTGATAAAAACATCGCTGACGTCGGCGCGCACGCATTCAGCGGCGACGCCGCCATCACCGGCTTTACTGTCAGCGAAAAGAACAAGAACTTCTCCGCAGGTGAAGACGGCGTTCTTTACGACAAGGCCGGCAGAAGCATCGTGCTTTTCCCCTCCGCCAAAGAGGGCGACTTCACCGTACCCGCTTCCGTTCGGGAGATCCGCTCCGGCGCGTTTGCCGAATCCAAAATCGGCGCTCTCACGTTTGCCGAGGGCTCGGAACTGGATAGCGTACGCGCTCACGCGTTTGAAAACTCGACCGTCGCTTCCGTCGTCCTGCCCGAGAGCGTGCGCTCCATCGGCGCTTACGCTTTCCGCGGGTGCGAAAAGCTGGCCTCGCTGACGCTCAACGAGGGGCTTGAAACGCTCGGCGTCGCCTCCTTTGAAGGATGCAAGGCGCTGACCGATCTCACGCTCCCCGCCACGCTGAACGAAGTGCCCGCCCGCGCGTTCAGCGGGTGCGGTCTTGCGACCGTCACACTCGGCGACGGCGTGGTTCGCGTCAATTCCAACGCCTTTTACGGCTGTAAATCGCTGAAAACACTTGCGCTCGGCTCCGCTCTGAAACGCCTTTCGGAGGGTGCATTCGCGGGCTGCACGTCGCTTGCTTCCGTTACGCTTCCCGCCACGCTCACCGACGTCACCGGCGCCGTGTTTGCGGGCGATACCGCTCTCGCCGCCGTCACGGTGGCCGAGGGCAGCCCCTTCCTCAAAGCGGCGAAGGGCGCCGTCTATACCGTCGACGGCAAGACCCTGCTGTTGGCCGGCGGCTGTGACGCTTCCGCCGTCAGCGTCGCCAAGGGGACCGAGACTGTTCGCGCCGGGGCGTTCGCCCTGTGCCCGCAGGTCGATTCCATCCACTTCCCCTCCGATCTGATCAATATCGAAGAGGGCGCGCTTGACGGTACCGCCTGGCTGAAGGCGCAAAACGGCGTCGTTTATGCGGGCAAGGTGCTCTACAAAGTCAAGAAAGGAACGGCAAGCGTTACCGTCGCCGACGGTACCGCCGCGATCGCCGACGGGGCGGCGCAGAACGTGGCGCTGACCTCCGTAACCTTCCCCGCTTCGCTAAAGACCATCGGTAAAAACGCCTTTGCCGGTACCAACCTCCGCAAGGTCAAGTTCCCCAACGGGTTGACCGCGATCAAAACCGGCGCCTTCTCCGATTGCGCTAAACTGACTGCCGTCACCTTCGGAAAGGGACTTGAAACGCTTGGCTCTGCCGCGTTCAAAAACTGCACCGCTCTGACCAAAATCGCTCTTCCCGCTTCGCTCAAGACACTCGGGTCCGACGTCTTTGTGGGCTGCACCGCTCTGAAAGAGGCCAAACTCGGCGCACTTGAAACGCTGGAGCCCAAGGCGTTCAGCGGCTGCACGGCGCTCACCGCCGTCACGCTGCCCGCCACGCTGACCTCGCTTCATCCCCGTGCGTTTGCCGATTGCACTGCGCTGACCGAAATCACGGTGGAAGAGGGATGCGCCGCCTATTCCTCGGTTGACGGTTTCGTGCTCGGCGCGAACGCCGACGGCGAGTTCGACACTGTCGTGCTCTATCCCGCCGGCCGTGAGGGCGCTTTCGTGTGCCCGAACGTTCCCCACATCGGCGACGAGGCGTTCTATAACTGCGACAAACTCACCTCCGTCGAATTCCACGACGGGTTTGAGAGCATCGGCGCCAAGGCCTTCTTTGACTGCGACGCCCTGCGTGAGATCACCCTGCCCGAAAGCGCGCGCAAGGTCAAGGATATGGCGTTCGCCTCCTGCGACGAATTGCGCTCCTTCACCGTTAACAGCAACCTGACCGAGTACGCCGGCAATACCTTTGAGGGATGCAACTACTTTAATTATGACAGCGTGACCATCAACGTCGCCGATAATTCCGGCAGCATCATCCTCATCATCGCCGTCATTCTCATCGCCGTGCTCGGCGTACTCTTCCTGGTCTATCGCCGCAAGCAAAAGAAAAATGATGCCGCCGCGCTTGAAAAGATCCGCTTCTCGGAAGAGATGACTGAATTCAAAGAGAGAAAAGCCGCCGAGGATGCCAAGGCCGAAGCGCCGACGGAAGATCCTGCCCCCGCAGAAGCGTCCGCCCCCGCGGAAGCGCCCGCTCCCGCAGAAACGCCCGCCCCCGCGGAAACGCCCGCTCCCGCAGAAACGCCCGCTCCCGCAGAAAAACCCGCTCCCGCGGAAGCGCCCGCTCCCGCAGAAGCGCCCGCTCCCGCAGAAACGCCCGCTCCGGCAGAAGCGCCCGCCCCCGCAGAAACGCCCGCTCCCGCGCAGGCACCCGCTCCGGCTAAGGCACCCGCTCCGGCAAAGGCACCCGCTCCGGCAAAGCCGACGGCGCCGACCGCCAGAAAGCGCCCTGCGCCGCCGCCCATGAAATAAGGCAACAGTCCGAATCAAAAAGCCAACCTCGTCGAGGTTGGCTTTCTTTTTGTCTTGGTGTTCAGGTCATTTTTTCCTGCTTGACCTTGTGGTCGATCACGTGCCGCTTGGCGAGTTCGGCGCGGATGTCGTCCGTCGTGATGCCCGCCTCGGTCATCAGCACCATAACGTGATAGGCGAGGTCGGCGATTTCATAGACGGTTTCTTTTTTGTCCTGCGCTTTGGCGGCGATGATCACTTCGGTCGATTCCTCACCGACTTTTTTCAAAATCTTATCCAGACCTTTTTCAAACAGATAGGTGGTGTACGAGCCCTCTTTGGGCTCATTTTTGCGGCCTTCGATCAGCGCCATCAAGCCCTCGTAGGTGAACTCGTGCCGCTCCTCGCTCTGCCACAGATCGTTGAAAAAGCAGGTCTCGCTGCCCGTGTGGCAGGCGGGGCCGTCTTTGTCGACCTTTACGAGCAGGGTGTCGCCGTCGCAATCGGCGGTCACGCTGACAACGTGCTGCAGGTTGCCGCTGGTTTCGCCCTTGGTCCACAGCGCCTGCCGCGAACGGCTCCAGAAGCAGGTCAGCCCCGTTTCCAGCGTTTTTTGCAGACTTTCGCGGTTCATCCACGCGACCATCAGCACTTTGCCGGTGCCCGCTTCCTGCACCACGGCAGGGATCAGTCCCTTTTCATCGAATTTCAGTTCTTCTAATTTCATAGCGTTATCCTCACCGGTATAGAATTCTTGCGCAGCGCGTCTTTCAGCGCCGCTATCGGCACGGTGCCGTAGTGGAAGACGCTGGCGGCAAGCCCCGCGTCAACGCCCGGCACGGCCTTGAAAAGCGTGATAAAGTCCTCGACGCATCCCGCGCCGCCGCTGGCGATCACGGGTACGTCCACGGTGTTGCAGACCGCCTCCAGCATGGGCAGGTCAAACCCGTTTTTAACGCCGTCGGTGTCGATGGAGTTGACCACAACCTCGCCCGCGCCGCGTTCGGTACCCTCTTTCAGCCACGCCAGCGCCTCGCGCCCCGTGTCCGTGCGGCCGCCGTTGGCGAAGACGCGAAACTCGCCGTCCACGCGTTTGATGTCGGCGGACAGCACCACGCACTGACTGCCGTATCGCTCCGCCGCTTCGCCGATCAAGTCGGGGTTTTTCAGCGCGCCCGTGTTGACGCTGACTTTGTCGGCGCCGCAGGTCAGCACGCGCTCAAAATCGGCAACGCTGTTGATGCCGCCCCCGACCGTGAGGGGAATGAAGATGGTGCGGGCCACCTCGCGCAGAATGTCGGTGAACAGCGCGCGCCCCTCGACCGAAGCGGTGATGTCGTAAAACACCAGTTCGTCCGCGCCGTTTTCGCTGTAGCGCGCGGCGAGTTCCACGGGGGAGGAAACGTCGTTCAAACCTTGAAAGTTCGTACCCTTGACAACACGCCCATTCTTGACGTCGAGGCAGGGGATGATGCGTTTTGTAATCATTGTGCCACCTCAAGTGCCTGCTTCAGGTCCAGCGCGCCCGTGTAGTACGCCTTGCCGATGATCGCGCCGTAGAGGCCCATCGCCGCCAGCGCCTGCACGTCCGCAAGGGACGACACGCCGCCGCTTGCGGTGACGTTCAGCGTAAACCGTTCGCACAGTTCGCTGTACAGATCGCGGTTCGCGCCCTGCAGCGCGCCGTCCTTGGAAATATCCGTCACGATCACCGTCTGCACGCCCGCGTCCTGCAATTCGCGCAGGAAGTCCATGCCCGAAAGGGGGGCGGTCTCGGTCCAGCCGTGAATGGCCACGTTGCCGTTTTTCAGGTCGACGCCCACGGCGATCTTTTCGCCGTATCGATCCAGCGCACGCCGCAAAAAGTCGCGGTCGGTCACGGCGGCGGTCCCGAGGATCACGCGGCCGACGCCGAGCGACAGATAGGTCTCGACAGTTTCCATCGAGCGCACGCCGCCGCCGACTTCAGTGAACAGCCCCTCGTTTACGATGGCGCGCACCGTTTCAAGATTGGGTGTGTCGCCGTTTTTGGCGCCCTCGAGATCGACCACGTGTACCGCCGTGGCGCCTGCGGCGCGAAAGTCGCGGGCGATGGCGGCGGGGTCGTCGCCGTAAACGGTCATTTTCTCATAATCGCCGTGCAGCAGGCGCACCGCCTTGCCGCCGACGAGATCGATCGCGGGAAAGAGGATCATACCGTTCCCTCCCATTCGCAGAATCCTTTCAGAATGGCAAGTCCGACCTTGCCGCTTTTTTCGGGGTGGAATTGACAGCCGCACACGTTTCCTTTCGCCACCGCCGCGGTCAGGGGCGCGCCGTACTCGGTCGTCGCAATGACCGACGGGGCGCAGTCCATACCCGCGAACGAGTGCACGAAATAGACGCAGTCGCCGTCGTTGATGTGACGGAATATCGCGTGCTTCGGCGCTGTCAGCCGCAGGGCGTTCCAGCCGATCTGCGGCACTTTCAGGTCACGGGGGATCACGTCCGCGATCGGCTTCACCGTGCCGGCGATCAACCCGAGCCCCGCGTGTGTGCCGAATTCCTCACCGGCGTCAAACAGTAACTGCATCCCGAGGCAGATGCCCATCAGCGGCGTGCCCGCCGCGGCCGCGGCCAGCACGGCCCGGTCAAGCCCCGTCTCGCGCAGTTTGTCGGCGGCGTCGCCGAAGGCGCCCACACCGGGCAGAATGACCCGTTCGGCGGTCGCGATCACCTGCGCGTCGGCGGTGACGGTCGCCTCTTCACCGATGGCGGCAAACGAACTTTTCAGCGAAAAGAGGTTGCCGACGCCGTAGTCCACAATGGCGATCATGCAAGCACACCTTTCGAGGAGGGGATCTTCCCCGCCTGCGTTTCGTCGATGGCGGCGGCGATGGCAAGCGCCCGCGCCGCGGATTTGAACACGCCCTCTAAAATGTGGTGCGAATTGTCGCCCGCCAGTTGACGAACGTGCATTCCGATCTTCGCCTCGCGCACGAACGCGAGCCAAAACTCCTTCACGAGTTCGGTGTCGAAGGTGCCGACCTTTTCGGTCGGGGTGTTCACGCCGTAGCACAGTACGCCGCGGCCGCTGAGATCCACCGCGGTCTGGATCAGCGCCTCGTCCATCACCAGCAGTTTGTCGCCGTAGCGGGTGATGCCGGCCTTGTCGCCGAGCGCTTGTGCGAACGCCTGGCCGAGACAGATGCCGATATCCTCTACCGTGTGGTGGTCGTCCACCTCCACGTCGCCCGTGCAGGCGACCGTGAGGTCAAAGCGGCCGTGCACGGCAAACAGCGTCAGCATGTGGTCCAGAAAGCCGACGCCGGTTTTCACGTCGTTTTTTCCTTCGCCGTCGAGATCGAGCGTCAGCGCGACGTCCGTCTCGGCGGTCTTGCGGTTGATAGCGGCTGTTCTCATACTTTGCCCTCCTTGAGTATGGTTTCTGCGGCGGCGAGAAGCTGTTGCATTTGCTCCCGCGTGCCGACGGTAATGCGGTTGTAGTTGTGAATGGCGGGGTCGTCGAAGTGGCGCACCAGAATACCGCGCCCGCGCAGGGCTTTGTAAAGCGCCTCGCCGTCCATATCCGGGTGCGATGCGAACAGGAAGTTCGCCCTGGAGTCCGCCACGCAAAAGCCGAGCGCTTCCAGCGCTGCTTTCGCCTCGGCGCGCGTTTGCATGATGGCGTCGCAGTTCGCGCGGTAATAGGCGTGATCTTGCAGCGCCGCAATGCCCGCGGCGGCGGTCATGCGGTTGACCGCATAGGGGTCGGTCGCGTATTTCAGCGTGTTCAGGTCGTTGATCAGATCGCGGTTGCCCACGCCGTAGCCCAGGCGCGCGCCTGCCAGCGAATAGGATTTTGAGAACGTTCTCGTCACCAGCAGGTTGTCGTACTTGTGTATCAGCGGCACGACGGTCTCGCCGCCGAAATCGACGTACGCTTCGTCCACGATCACCACGCGGTCGGGGTTCGCGGCGACGATGCGCTCCACCTCGGCGGCCGACAGCGCACAGCCGGTCGGCGCGTTGGGGTTTGCAAAGGCGATGTTTTTATGCAGTCCCTCATACTGCGCGGGGTCGATCGTAAAATCGTCGCGCAGGGGGATTGTCTCGTAGGGGATGTGATACAGCCCCGCCAGCACCGGGTAAAACCCGTAGGTCAGCGACGGGCAGACGAACGGCGTTTCGGCGTCGCCGAATGAGGAGAAGGCGAGAGCCAGGATCTGATCCGACCCGTTCGTCATCAAGATCTCGTCGGGATCCACGCCGAGAAAGGCGCCAAGCGCCTCACGCAGGCGCAGGCACGTCGGGTCGGAGTAGAGCTGCAGCCGTTCGCTTTCGGCGGCGACGGCCTGCTTCACGCCCTCCGACGGCGGGAACGGCGATTCGTTCGTGTTCAGCTTCAAAAGCAGCTGCTCGCGCGGCTGTTCGCCCGGTACGTAGGGCACAAGGTCTTTCAGATTCGGCGTTTGAAAGCGGCTCATTTCTCGTCCTCCAGGCGCGCAAGCGCGCTTGCGGCGTGCGCGGTCAGGCCCTCTTGACGGGCGAAGAGTGCCACGTCCGCGGCGACCGCACGGTAGGCGGTCTCGGGGAAGTAGAGGAACTGCGTCTTTTTGACGAAATCGTCCACCGACAGCGGCGACGAAAACCGCGCCGTACCCCCGGTCGGCAGGGTGTGGTTGGGGCCCGCCAGATAATCGCCGAGCGCCTCGGGGCAGTAGCGGCCCAAAAAGACCGAGCCCGCGTTTTTGACCAGCGGCAGATAGTCGAAGGGATTTTCCACACTCAATTCCAGATGCTCCGGCGCAATGTCGTTGGCGATATCCACGGCCTTTTTCAGATCCGGCGCAACGATGATCTTGCCGTTGTTGTCGATCGAGGCGCGGGCGATCTCCCGGCGCGCCAGCGCCGGCAATTGTGATTCGATCTCGGCCTGCACCGCGGCGGCGAGTTCTTCGCTGTCGGTGACCAGCACGGCGCTTGCCAGCTTGTCGTGCTCCGCCTGCGACAGCAGGTCGGCCGCGACGGTTTTGGCGCTGCTGCCGCCGTCCGCGACAACAAGGATCTCACTCGGCCCGGCAATCATATCGATGGACACGGTGCCGTACACCTGCTTTTTCGCTTCCGCGACAAAGGCGTTGCCGGGGCCGACGATCTTGTCGACCTTCGGCACGGTCTCGGTGCCGTAGGCGAGAGCGGCGACGGCCTGAGCCCCGCCGACCTTAAACACGCGGTCAACGCCGGCGATTTTGGCCGCGGCAAGAATGGCGGCGGGTACGTTGCCGTCTTTGCCGGGCGGGGTGGTGATCACGATCTCGCCGCAACCCGCGATCTTGGCGGGGATTGCGTCCATCAGTACGGTGGACGGGTAGGCGGCCGTGCCGCCCGGCACGTACAGACCCGCTTTTGCGATCGGAATCACGCGCTGCCCGAGCTGCGAGCCGTCCGGCCCCTCGGTCACAAAACCGCTGCGCTTTTGGTTTTCGTGAAAGTTCCGGATGTTTTCCGCCGCGCGTTCCAGCACGCGCAAAAAGTCCTGCTCGACCGTCTCCATGGCGGTCTCAAACTCCTGCGGCGTGACTTCGAGCGAATCGAGCCGTACGCCGTCAAAGCGTTCGGTATAGTCGAAAAGCGCTTTGTCGCCGTCGGCGCGAACGGTTGCGATGATTTCCGCAACGGCGGCGGAAACGTCCGTTTTGGGCGCCATCCGCGCAAAGATTTCGGCGTTCTGTACGTCGCCGTATTTGTAAATGCGAATCATGAAACGATCTCCTTCAGCGCGTTTGTGATTTCGGTAATGGGTGTCTGTTTGAACTGGTAGGCCGAGGGGTTGGCGATCAGCCGTGCGCTGACGGGAACGATAGTCTCAAAAACCTCCAGCCCGTTTTCTTTGAGCGTTTTTCCCGTCTCGACGATGTCGACGATGACGTCCGAAAGCCCCAGCAGGGGCGCAAGTTCGATCGAGCCGTTGAGGTGGATGATGTCGATGTCGCGTCCCAGCCGCCGGTAATACTCGGTCGCCACGTGTGAAAACTTCGTCGCCACGCGCAGCGTGCGCTCGGGGCTGTCGCGAAACTCCTTCGGCCCGGCGACCGCCAGGCGGCACACGCCCGTGCCGAGGTCGAGCAGTTCAAATACGTCCGGCTCGTATTCCAGCAAAATATCCTTGCCGGCCACGCCGATATCGGCCGCGCCGCGTTCGACGTAGATGGCGACGTCCGAGGGTTTTACCCAAAAGAAGCAGACGTTCTTGTCGGGGTTTTCAAAGATCAGTTTTCTCGTGTCGGCCAGCGCTTCGGGGCAGGGGAAACCCGCCTCGGTAAACAGACCCAGCACCTTTTCGCCGAGCCGGCCTTTCGGCAGGGCCACACGTACGGGTTCAGTCATTCTTGCCGCCTCCTTCCGCACGAAGGATCTCGCGAAAACGCATTCCCTCCGGCTCATTCACGCGGGCGCACACGCTTTTGCCCGCGGCGCGCAGGGCTTCGGCCTCGGCGCGCACCGCTTCGACGGGCGCGTCCGGCGCGTACAGCAGCAGAACGTCGGCGTCGTAGGGGTCGGTCTCGGTCAGCCGCTCCAGCAGGTCAAGATAGACCGCAAAGCCGATGGCGCCGTCACTTTTGCCGAGTTTTTGCATCAGTTTGTCATACTGCCCGCCGCGAAGGACCGGGGCGGGAATGCCCCGCAGGTATCCGCGGAAGACGATGCCGTTGTAGTAGTTCATATCGCTGACCAGCGAAAAGTCGAAGGTAATGCGGACCGGCGTGCTTTTGCGCACGCGCTCGGCGATCCGTTCCAGACGCGTCAGCGCTTCGGCGGCGGGGCCGTCGGCAAATTGCCGCCACAGGGCGTCGGGGATCTCCGTCGTGCCGCTTTGCGCCAGCAGGGCCAGCCGCTCGCCGATCCCGGTCCCAAGACCGAAGGTGCGGCAGAGTTCCGAAATACCATGCGCGTTCTTGCGCTGCAGGCAACCAAGCAGCGCCGCGCGCTGTTCGCCGCTTTCGACGGGCGCCAGCGCCGCGTTCAACACGCCCAGATCCGACAGCGTCAGCACCGCGTCCGGCGATACGGCGGCCAGACTCTGCGCCGCCAGTTCCGCCACTTCCGTCAGGTCAAATTCGCTCAAACGGCCCATGGCCTCGAGCCCGGTCTGCAGCAGTTCGCGGTAATTGTGCGTGCTTTTGGAGATGCGATAGACGTTCTCGTCATAGTACACGCGCTGTTCCGTACCGTCGCGGTGGTTCTTGACGATCGACAGCGTGACGTCGGGCTTGAGGGCCATCAGCTTGCCGTCGGTGTCGGTAAAGGTGATGACGCTGTCGGAAACGAGAAAGTCTTTGTTTTGTCCGTACAGGTCATACTCCTCAAACTTGCTCATTTTGAAGCAGGCGTAGCCGTGGCGGCGGTACAGATCCCGTAGGGTCAGCACCACGCGCTCCTCGCTGCGCAGCAGGCGTTCGTCAATCATTTTTCTCCTCCGTAAGGCGCTCCAACGCGGTGCGATAGCCGCCGCTTCCGTACAGCAGACAGCGGTTCACGCGGCCGATGGTCGCCGACGAAACGCCGGTTTCCGCCGTAATGGCCTGGTAACTCTTTTTTTCATTCAGCAGGCGGGCGACCTCCAACCTCTGCGCGATCTCGATCAGTTCTTTTACCGTGCAGGCGTCGTCCAGAAAGGCATAGCACTCCTCCTCGTTTTTCAGCGAAAGAATGGCCTTGCACAGGCGGTCTGTGGCTTCGTTGCGATAGGTCATGAAAGACTCTCCTTTTATTGCTTTGTTGCTTTAATACTTTAGCACACTACCACAAAATTGTCAATCCCTTTTCTATAATAATAAAGAAAGGCAACAAAAAACGCCCCGTGGGGCGTTTTTGCAGGTGTCGTTGTGTTTCGCTCAGTAGTCCAGAACGCGCAGGATCGTCTTCATACGCATCGGCAGCGCGGCGATGGCGGCGCGCGCCTCTTTTTCGCGCAGGACGGGGGTGACGAAGGCGATCTCGCTTTTCGGCTCGCCCTCGCGGTGCAGGATCTGCGGCTGGTCGAACGCGCGGTTGACGGCGTTGAAAGCGGCAACGTAATCGTCCGTGTCGGCGCGCACGTACAGCGACGAGTTCTGCAGTTCGGCGTCCAGTACGTAGCCGTCCTCGGGGGCGCCCCAGCCGAAGAGTTTGCGCTTGGTGCTGTGGCGCGCGCAGTCGATCACGTCGGCGACCACAGCGCTCGCGGTCGGGAATTTGCCGGCGCCGCGGCCGTAGAACACCACGTCGCCGATGGCGTCGCCGCGAACAAGGATCGCGTTGAACACGTCGTTGACGTTGGCCAGTTGGCTGTGCGCCTGGATCAGGCAGGGGCCGACCGTCGCGCAGATTTTTTCGTCGTTCAGTTTTTTGGCGCGGCCGATCAGTTTGATGGTGCCGCCCCAATCCGCCGCGTAAGCGACGTCTTCCGCCGTGATGCCGGTAATGCCGACCGTCTCGACCGAGCCGGGGTAGATGTGCTTGCCGAAGCAGAGCGAGGCGAGAATGCAGATCTTGCGGGCGGCGTCGTGCCCCTCGATATCGGCGGCGGGGTTGCGCTCGGCATAGCCGTTCTGCTGTGCCTGGGCAAGCGCGTCTTCAAACGAGGTCTGCTCGGTGAACATCTTGGTCAGAATAAAGTTGGTCGTGCCGTTGAGAATGCCGGCAATTTCTTCGATCTCATTCGCGGCCAGGCACGAACTGATGGGGCGGATGATGGGAATGCCGCCGCCGACGCTTGCCTCAAACAGGAAGTTGACGTTGTTTTTCTTGGCGATCTCCAACAGTTCATAACCCTTTTCGGCAACAAGTTCTTTATTGGACGTGACCACGTCCTTGCCGGCGGCAAGGCACGACGAAACGTAGGTGAACGCCGGCTCCAGACCGCCCATGCACTCCACGACCACGCGAACGCTCGGGTCGTTCACGATGTCGTCAAAGTTTTTGGTAAAGCAGTCGCGAAGCGCGTGGTTGTCAAAATCGCGGATGTCGAGGATGTACTTGATTTCCATCGAGGCCTGTCCGCTCTTGGCAACAATGCTTTTGTTGTTTTTCAGCAGCAGTTCGGCTACGCCGGAACCGATGGTGCCGAAACCCATAATGGCTATCTGCACAGTGGCCACCTCCGTGGTGCGATAAATGTGTGATACATTTTACCATATCTTTTGCGGATAATAAAGGAAAATTTTCAAAAAAGTGGAAATTTTTTCTCTTTTTCGCGAAAATTAACCTTTTTTTAATTGTATTCTTTCAGTAAATGGTATACAATAAATCTATCAATTCTGTTCGGAGGACTGTTGGTATGGAGACCGTTGTTGAAAAACGCCGCAAAACGTTGATCAACGTTTTGTATTTCGGCTTTTTCGTGCTGGTGTATTATTGCACGATCAAATACGCGCTCGGCTATATCCTGCCGTTCGTGCTGGCGATCGCGCTTGCGGTGTTTTTGCAGCGCCCCATCAACCACATCAAGCGCAAACTGCACCTGAAATCGCACGGCATCGTGTCCACCATTCTCGTTCTGCTGATCGTCCTGCTGGTCGTCGGCGTTGTCACGCTGCTTGGCTACCTGCTGTACAGCGAGTTAAAACGCTTTTTGGTCCACGTCTTCTCCGACTTTTCTTCGCTCGAAGCGCTGCTGGCGGCCGCCCAGAAGTACCTGGTCGATTTTACCCAGAAACTGCCCGACTCGATCCGCGATTCCGCCGCCGGCATTGTGACCAACGCCTTTTCCAAGATCGACATCGGCGGCGAGGCGTCTTCGTTCGATCTCTCTTCGCTCTCGGCTCCCATCAGCGGCGCCTGGAGCATCGTCAAGGGCATCCCCTCGTTCTTTATTTCTTTGCTGGTCACCGTTATCTCCTGCGTGTTTATTACCGCCGATTAC
>CADBON010000103.1 GCA_902796315.1 Oscillospiraceae bacterium
CGAGGGGTTATTGAACACCTCGGGCGAGAGCGCGATTATCTTTGTGCGCGGGTCATAGTGGTCGGTCAGTTTCCCCTGCACGCAGCGAATCTGCACGTCGTGAATCCCGTAATATTCCAACACCAGTTGCGCGGCCTGCGCGCCCGTGATGCGGCGCATATTGCCGACCTTGGCGTATTTGGAATAGGTCGATTTCATTTTCGCCTGAATGATCATCGAAATGATGACGACCGGCAAAACCATAAACACGTAGGAATAGCGATAAAACAGCAAGTACGCAAACTGTTCCACACAATCAACTCCTTCGACACTTAATATATCCCGAAAAAATGAAAAACCCTAAGAAAACCTGTTAACGAATTCTGAATCTTATACCAGTACCGTGCCATCTGTCAGCGGGTGTCCGCGGAAGAAATCAGCCGCGCTCATGCGGCGTTTTCCCTCAGCCTGGACCTCGCGTACAAGTACAGCACCGTCCGCGCAAGAAACCTCCAATCCGTTTTCGGTAATACGCGCCGCGCCGGGTGCGCCAAACGCATCTCCCTGAAGCGACGAACGGAATAGCTTGAGCGTTTTTCCATCCAGCATGGTCGTTGCTGTCGGCCAGGGATCGAGGCCGCGGATATAGTTGTGAACTTCAAAAGCGGATTTCTGCCAATCAAGACGGGAATCCGCCTTTGTCAGCATTGCCGCGTAGGTGCTCTCTTCTTCGTTCTGTTTTTCGGGACGGAAGGTACCGGCTTCGATCGCGCGCATCGTTTCGGGGATAAGAGCGGCGGCGACTTCGGTCAATCGGTCGAACAACTCCCCTGCCGTTTCGTCACAGCCGACGGCGACTTCTTTTTTCAAGAGCATATCGCCGGTATCCAACCCCTCGTTCATCTGCATCACGGTGATGCCCGTCACGGCCTCGCCGTTCATGACGGCGCGCTGGATCGGCGCCGCGCCGCGGTATTTCGGCAGAAGCGAACCGTGCAGGTTGATGCAGCCGTACTTGGGGCACTGTAACACCTCCGGCGGCAGAATCCTGCCGTAAGCGGCCACGACGACGAGATCGGGTTTCAGCGGTTCTAAAAGTGCGAGTCCCGCGCCGTTCTTTAACGTGGCGGGTTGAAAGACCGTGAGGCCGTTTTCCTGCGCGCAGACCTTAACGGGTGGCGCCGTCAGCACGGCTTTGCGGCCGACCGGCTTGTCTTGACGGGTGAAAACGCCCACAACCTCCTGCCCGTCGGCAAGCAGGGCCTGCAACGGTTTTACGGCAAAGTCGGGCGTACCCATATAGACGACGCGCATTTTATTCATCCTCCGACGGGCGGAACAACTCGGTCCCTTCATCGAGTTTGTCTTTATAGAGAATGCCGTCCAGATGGTCGAGTTCGTGGCAGAAGCAGCGCGCTTTCAGTCCCTCGCCCTTATACAGGCACCACTTCCCGTGACGGTTCTGCGCTTTGACTTGAACGACCATCGGGCGCGTGACCGTGCCGCACAGGCCGGGCAGCGAAAGGCAGCCCTCGTTTCCGGTCTGCGAGCCCTCCGTATGGGTAATCTCGGGATTGATCAGTTCGATCAGTTCATTTCTGTCTTCGCTGACGTCCATCACGACGACGCGGCGCAAAACGCCCACCTGCGGGCCGGCAAGGCCAACGCCGTTGGCTTTGTACATCGTTTCGGCCATATCGTCCAAAAGATCGAACAGTCGGTCGTTAAACTCCGTAACGGGACGGGCGTGCTTTCTTAAAATGGGATCGTCGTCAACGCGGATATTACGCAGTGCCATAGTGCAACTTCCTTTAATTCAATGGATTGATATCGACCGAGACCGAGACGTTCGCTTCACGCGACGACTTCATAAACGCCGTCAGCGTTTCGGCGATCAGTTCGCGAAAGCGCTTGTTGTTGCGGCATTTCACGGTCAGCTCGATGCGGTATTTGTTGTTGATTTTGCCGAGCCGCGGCCGTACGGGTTCCAGCAGTTCAAGCGTCACGTCGTTATACTGCTCGCCGACGGCGTCAACAAGCATCTGCCGAAAATCTCCCGCCCCGCCCATCGAGCGGCTCAGACTGTCGCTGATAAAGGTCAGCACGCACATTTCACAGTACGGCGGGTACAGCAGCGATTTGCGAATGACCGATTCGGTCTTGTAAAACTGTTCAAAATCCTGCTTAGCGGAAAGGGCGATGATCTCGTTATCGGGCAGCATCGTCTGGATATATGCCTTGCCGGCGTTTTCGGCGCGACCCGATCGGCCGATGACCTGCGTCAGCAGATCGAACGCCGTCTCGCCCGCGCGGAAATCGTCATTGAACAGTTGCTGGTCGATGGAAACGATACCGACCAGCGTCACGCGCGGGAAATCAAGCCCCTTGGCGACCATCTGCGTGCCGAGCATGATATCATACTCGCCGTCCGCAAAGGCGCTCAACTTCTCCTGATAGGCGTATTTTGCCATCGTCGTGTCCGCGTCCATGCGCAGAATGCGGGCTTTCGGGAACAGCGCCGTCAATTCGTCTTCAATGCGCTGCGTACCGTAACCGGAATACTGCATGGCGCGTTCGCCGCAGGTCGGGCACACGTCGGTATAGGGCTGGGAGTGGCCGCAATGATGGCACATCAAACGGCGGTTGGCGCTGTGATAGGTCAGCGACGTGCTGCAGTTGGGGCACATGATGACCGATTTACAGCTGCGGCAGACGGCAAAGGTGTTGTAGCCGCGCCTGTTCATCAGCAGAATGGCCTGTTTGTCGGCGGCCAGACACGCCTCGACCGCGCGGCAGAGTTCACCGGACAGAATGGTTTTGCAGTCGGTTGTGTCGATTGTCACGACCTGCGGCAAAACGGCTTTGCCGTAGCGGGCGGTCAGTTTCACAAGCCCGTACCGACCGTCCATCGCGCGGGCGTATGTCTCGAGCGACGGTGTGGCGGACGACAGGACGAGCGACGCGTTGCTTTGCGCACACCGGAAACGCGCCACGTCGCGCGCGTGGTAGCGCGGAGCGCGCTCACTTTTATAGGTATGCTCCTGTTCCTCATCCATGACGATCAGGCCGAGGTCGTTAAACGGCGCAAAAACCGCGGAACGGGTGCCGACGGCGATTTTGGCCTCGCCGTTTTTGACGCGTTTCCACTCGTCGATCCTCTCCCCGGCGGAAAGTGCACTGTGAAACACCGCGACCTTGTCGCCGAAGCGGCCGTAAAACAGGCGCAGCGTCTGGGGCGTCAGGGCGATTTCGGGCACCATGACGATAACCCCGCGTCCGTCGTTGACGACCTCTTCGATCAGCCGCATAAAGACTTGCGTTTTGCCGCTGCCCGTCACGCCGAACAGGAGCGAGGCCGCGGGCTTTCCTTCACGGTATTTGGCGCACAGCGTTTCAAACGCGACTGTTTGCTCTGCAGTAAGCGGCGGCGCGGGGACCGGATCGCCCGTCATCTGCGGACGTCGGTACACCTCGGCGTCATAGAGTTCGGCAAGGCCTTTCTTGACCAGCGCGGATACCACAACGGTGGTTACGCCCGTAAAATAACAAACCTCCCTGACGGAGGCGGAGCCGATATCCAGCAGCAGTTTGAGAACGCTTTTTTGTTTGGCGGTCAAACCGTTGCAGACCTCTTCCGCCGTGGCTTCGTCCACGGCAAGGCGCACGTTTTTGACCGTAAGGTCGCCGGTCTTGCGGCGGGCGTCAACGTTTGAAACGGCAAACCCCATTTTCACAAGACTGTCGGGCGCAGACGAATCGGCCGGAAGGCCACAGGCGGCAAGCAGTTTATCGCGGGAGACGAACTTCCCTTGCCCGCGCAAAAATGACAAAACGGCTTTTTCTTCATCGCCGAGTTTATCCTCCGCGGCGGAAGAAGCCGTGTCTGCCATATAGGAAACTACGTACTTCAGCCCGATACCGGCGGGCAGCATCGTCTTCGCCGCCTCATACAAAGTACAAAATGTCGTTTCCTTGAGCCATGACACGAGTGCCAGCATTTCATTGTTGAAAAGCGGTTTTTCGTCGACGACGGATGCAACAGCTTTCAGCTGCTTGGTATCGTCAAAGTCGCTCGCGTCGCGGACGCGCAGAATCAGGCCCTGGCGCTTGCGGTTGCCGCGCCCGAACGGAACAAGTACCCGACAGCCGGGCAGCGCCGTATGGCGCAACCTTTCGCTGATAAGATACGAATACGGCGCGTCGAAGTGGTACGCGACCCCTTCGACGGCAATATCGGCAATTGTCGGCAAGCCGGCATTCATTTCCGCTCGAGTTCCTCGGATTCGAGAATCTTGTACTGATTCTCAAGAATCTCGTCCAGAGCGACGCTGACGGGCTTCTCGGTGGTGATGATGTTCTCTTCAAGATTCTTTTCGGCAATCTGACGCGCGCGCTTGGCAGTCGCCGTCACCAACGAGTAGCGGCTGATTCCCTTATCCAGGATGGAGGACAGATTTTGATTCAACATAGTAAAACCCCTCTTTATTCAGTAGTTGTTTGTTTGAGTATTTCATCGACGATCGGTTTCATGCACGAATAGCGGAACTTTTCGGCATCCAGTATGGAACAAACCTCTTTGACGCAATCGTCAAGATCGTCGTTGATGACAACGTAATCGTACTCGGAAGCGCGGCAGAGTTCGTGGCTGGCGATCGCAAAGCGGCTGCAAAAGCTTTCTTCCGTTTCGGTACCGCGCCCGCGCAGACGCTTGGCCAGTACGTCCAGCGACGGAGGGATCAGAAACACGGAAACGACGTCCGGGAACACGTTGCGGATATTACCGGCGCCCTCGACCTCGATTTTCAGCAAAACCGAAATGCCGTCGTTCACAAGTTTTTCGACCGCTTCGCGCGGCGTGCCGTAGTAGTTGGAGCCATACCGGACGTACTCAAGGAAATAGCCCTCGCGAATCTTTTGCTCAAAGGTCGGAACGTCGATGAAGTAATAATCGACGCCGTCCTTCTCCCCTTCTCGTGGGGGCCGTGTGGTGGCGGAAATGGACTGGCGGATGTCGACGTTCCGCTTTTTGAGCTCGCTGATGACGGTGTCTTTGCCGGAACCGGAAGGGCCGGACAGGATGACCAAAACGCCTTTAGCCTTCTGCATCGCCGTCACCGCCTTTGTGATTGAACCGCTTGAGCAGTTCTTCCGCCGGAAGGAACGAAAGCACGACGCTCTCGTTATCCGTAATGATCACGGATTGGATCTTTTTGCCGTGCGTCGCATCGATCAGCGCCGCGCGCTTTTTACATTCCTGCATCATTCTTTTTGCCGGAGCGGAATCCGGACTGATCACGGCAACAACGCGCTCGGCGTTGATCAGGTTGCCGTTTTCAAGACTGACGAGCTGCATTTCCCTATTCCCCCGCACTTACTCGATATTCTGTATCTGTTCGCGGATCTTTTCAATCTCGGCCTTGATGTTGATGACGCGGCGGGCGATTTCGGTATCGCTCGCTTTGGAGCCGATGGTGTTGGCCTCGCGATTCATCTCCTGCACGAGAAAGTCCAGTTTTCTGCCAACCGGCTCGGCGCCGGCAAGCATAGAGCGCAGTTGATCGATATGGCTGCGAAGACGGACGGTTTCTTCTGCAACAGCCACCTTATCGGCGTAGATCGCCGCTTCGGTCATCACGCGGTTTTCGTCGACGGAAGCGTCCGCAAGCACCTCGTGCAGTTTGTCAAGCAAACGTGCCTGATACTCTTTGACCGTTTCGGGCGAGCGCTCCTCAATGAACGCAACGTCGGCAAGAATGGTCTCGGCACGAGAAAGCACGTCGTCACGCAATTTGGCGCCCTCTGCTTCACGCATGGCGACAAAACGGTCAAGCGCCGCGGCAACAACGGGTTTGACGCTGTTCCACACCGTTTCTTCATCCGCTTCGGCGCGTGTCACCGACAGGACGTCGGGAAGGCGGGCCAAATCCAGCGCGGTAAAGCCGCTGTCAAGGCCGTAGGTTTGGGCAAGCGTGTTGACGGCGGCAACGTAACCGGCGGCCAGCGGTTCGTTCACGCGAACGCAGGCGCTGTCGTCGGCGGTAGCGGTCAGCAAAACGCCGCACTCCACCTTGCCGCGGGCGATATTCTCACCAAGATAACTCTTTAACTTCTCGTCCAGAAAGCCGAAGCCCCTGGGTAAACGGGATGAAAAATCAAAATAGCGGTGATTGACGCTTTTGATTTCAACAGTTACGTCATACCCCTCGACGGAGGATTGCGCTCTGCCGAAACCCGTCATACTCCGAATCAATGTACGTTCCTCCCAGCAGCAGTATTCGCGCACAGACGGCGCACTTCATCGGCCGTCAGTTCGCGCCACTCGCCCGGCCGCAGCATGCCGAGTTTCAAAGAACCGACGGAACTGCGTTTCAAACGAATGACTTCGAGCCCGACCGCTTCGCACATTTTGCGTATCTGGCGGTTTCTGCCTTCAAAAATGGTGATCGAAAATACGCTGCGTGTGTCAGAGGTTTCCAACACGCGCACTTCGGCGGGGAGCGTCATCTTATCTTCGATCATGACCCCGCTGCGCAGGCGTTCCGCCTGCTCGTC
>CADBON010000104.1 GCA_902796315.1 Oscillospiraceae bacterium
GAACACGGCGTCGGTCGAGAGGGCCTTGGCGGCGTCGGCAATGCCGGACAGCAGCAGGAACGGGAACGAAATCAGCAGCGCTCCGCGGAACGCCTCGTGGGGCTGTGCCCCCACAGCGCAGCCGGCCGTGAGCGTAAGCCCCGTGACGGAAAGACCGGGAAACGCGGAACCCACCAGCATACACACGGATGAAAGGACAGCCAACACCACGTTATTCTCTTTCGTCTTGCGGCGGCGCAAAAAACGCCGGGCGAGCAGCATGGCAAGCCCGCCGAAGAGAAGCAGCAGGCCCTCGGCAAGCAGCTTGCCGTCGCTTGTCCATTGACGGCTGAGCGAATAGAGGCTTACCTTGCCCAACGGGATGAACCACAACACGCAGGGCGCGAGCCCGATCAGCATAAACCGCAGTTGACGGCGGGCGCGCGGATTGCTCTCGGGCAAAGTAAAACGGTCTTTCCCGAAGCGGGCGCGCAGGGCAATGCTCCCCTCGCGCGATACCGCGTAAAACGTGCGAACGTGCAGCGCGAATGCCGCGACGGCGGAGCCGAGGCACACGGCCGAACTCAAAAACAGAAACGCGTCCGGCTTCGTGCCGAAAAGCGAACAGAGAACGGCGGCGTGGCCGTTGCCCGAAACAGGGAGAACGCCCGCGGCCGCAACGATAAGACTGAACAGAAGAACTTTGAGAAAATTCACTGACGTTCCTCCTTTTACAATATGTTTCATTATATCATAAAGATTGATAAAGTTCAACACCGTTTCTATATCTGTCAGTTTCAACAAATGTTACAGATACAACGCGATCAATTTTTCTGTTGTTTGCCTTGACAAGCACGGGCAAAAACTATAGAATAAAGATTGTTAAAAAAGTTAACAAGTTTGTCTTTCGGAGGTCATTATGGGAGCAACCATCTGTGAAAAAATCATCCGCAGTCACCTCGTTGACGGCGTTTACGCACCCGGCGCCGAGGTCGACATCCGCATCGACCAGACACTGACACAGGACGCCACGGGAACCATGGCGTACCTGGAACTCGAAGCCATGAACGTCGACCGCGTCAAGACCGAGCTTTCGGTCGCGTATATCGACCACAACACCCTGCAGACCGGTTTTGAAAACGCCGACGACCACCGCTTTATCCAATCCGTCTGCAAAAAGCGCGGCGTGCGCTTCTCTCGCCCCGGAAACGGCATCTGCCATCAGGTCCACCTGGAACGTTTCGGCGTACCGGGCAAAACTCTGATCGGTTCCGACAGCCACACCCCGACGGGCGGCGGCCTGGGTATGCTTGCCATCGGCGCGGGCGGCCTGGACGTGGCGGTCGCCATGGGCGGCGGTGCGTATTACATCACCGTTCCCGAAGTCGTCAAGATCGAACTGACCGGCCGCCTCTCCCCCTTCGTTTCCGCTAAAGACGTCATTCTTGAGGTCCTGCGGCGACTGAGCGTCAAGGGCGGCGTCGGCAAAGTGATGGAGTACGGCGGCGAGGGCGTCAAGACGCTGAGCGTTCCCGAACGCGCCACCATCACCAATATGGGCGCGGAACTCGGTGCAACGACCTCCGTCTTCCCCTCCGACGAAGTAACGAAAGCATTTTTGGCCGCGCAGGGCCGTGAAGAAGACTGGCGCGAAATTCGCCCGGACGACGACGCAGAATACGTGCAGACGGTCACGATCGACCTTTCCGCGCTGCGTCCGCTTGCCGCGATGCCCCACATGCCCGACAACGTAAAATCCGTAAGCGAGATCGGCGCTATCCCGGTCGATCAGGTGCTGATCGGCTCCTGCACCAACTCCTCGTTCGCCGATATGATGAAGGTTGCCGCCATTCTTAAAGGCAAAAAGGTAAACCCGCGCGTCTCGCTCGGCATCGCCCCCGGCTCCAAGCAGGTACTGACCATGCTCGCGCTGAACGGCGCCCTCTCCGCGATGATCGACGCCGGTGCGCGTATTCTGGAAAGTGCGTGCGGGCCCTGCATCGGCATGGGACAAAGCCCCTGCACGAACGGCGTATCTCTGCGCACGTTCAACCGCAACTTTGAAGGCCGCAGCGGAACGCCAAGCGGCAAGATCTATCTTGTCAGCCCCGAGACAGCGGCCGTTTCCGCCATCACGGGCGTTCTGACCGACCCGACCGGCTGCGACGCCGATATCCAAATCGCCATGCCGACGCACTTCCTCGTCAACGACAACATGATCGAACTGCCCGCCGCCACAAAGGAAGAGGCCGACGCCGTTGAGGTCTGTTACGGTCCCAACATCAAGCCCTATCCGGCGACCGCGCCGCTTGCCGACAGCATTGCCGCACCCGCCCTGCTGAAAGTCGGCGACAATATCACGACCGACCACATCATGCCGGCCGGGGCAAAGATCCTTCCCTACCGCAGCAATATCCCGAAACTTTCGGAATTCTGTTTCCGCCAGTGTGACGAAAACTTTGCCGCACGCTGTAAAGAAGCCGGTTCCTGCATGATCATCGGCGGTGAAAACTACGGCCAGGGTTCGTCGCGTGAACACGCGGCGCTTGTTCCGCTCTATCTCGGCGTGAAGGCCGTGATCGCGAAATCGTTTGCCCGCATCCACAAAGCGAACCTTGTGAACGCCGGCATTCTGCCGCTTACGTTTGTAAACCCCGCCGATTACGACGCCGTCAGCGTCGGCGACGAACTGGGACTTCCGCAGATCACTGCCGATCTGGAAAACGGCGGCAACGTAACGCTGCTTGACAAGACCACCGGCGCGACCATCGCGCTGAACTGCGACATTTCCGAGCGGCAACTGGCCATTCTCAAGGCCGGCGGCCTGCTGGATTTCACAAAGAAGGAGAATTCCAAATGAACGAAGAACAGATGAAACAGGCAGTCGCAAGATTTGAAACGCTGCTCAAAGAACAAAACGAACGCAACGAACGCATCAAAGCCGAAAAAGAGTTCAAGGACTTTCGCAAACTCGATAAGATCGTGATTGGCGTGTGCGGCGGCGACGGCATCGGCCCGATCATCTGCCACGAGGCGGAACGGGTGCTTCGTTTCGTACTCAAAGACGAGGTGGCGAGCGGGCGCGTGGAGTTCCGCGAGATCGACGGTCTGACCATCGAAAACCGCGTGCGCTGCATGAAGCCCATCCCCGACGACGTGATGGCCGAATTGAAGGCCTGCGACGTCATTCTCAAAGGCCCGACCACGACCCCGCAGGCGGGCGACGGCCTGCCCAACATTGAAAGCGCCAACGTCGCGATGCGCAAAGCGCTGGACCTGTTCGCCAACGTCCGTCCCGTCAAGATCCCCGAAGAAGGCATCGACTGGACCTTTTTCCGTGAGAATACCGAGGGCGCTTACGCCGTCGGTTCAAAGGGTGTGGACGTGGACGGCGAACTGGCCGTCGATTTCGTCGTCACCACTACGGAGGGTACCCAACGTATTGCCCGCCTTGCGTATGAATACGCCAAGAACAACCACAAGGACCGCGTTTCCATCATTACGAAGGCCAACATTATCAAAACCACCGACGGCAAATTCCTAAACCTGTGCAAAGAGATCGGCGCCGAATACCCCGACATCACCACCGATGAGTGGTATATTGATATTACGACGGCGAAACTGGTCGACCCCAAGCGCCGCAAAGATTTCAAAGTGTTCGTTCTGCCGAACCTGTACGGAGACATCATCACCGATGAGGCGGCCGAACTGCAGGGCGGCGTCGGCACGGCCGGCAGTGCCAATATCGGCAAACGTTACGCAATGTTTGAGGCCATTCACGGTTCCGCTCCGCGTATGATTCAGGAAGGCCGCGGCCAGTACGCCGACCCCTGCTCGATGCTGCGCGCCTCTGTTATGCTGCTGTCGCACATCGGCAAACAAGCGGAAGCCGACAAACTGGAAAAAGCGCTGGATATTTGTATGATCACCGAAAAGAAACTGACGATCACGGGCCGCGAAAACGGCTGCACGTGCAGCGAGTTCGGTGATTATGTAATGGAAACCCTGCAAGCGCTGTAACGGAGGCAGTATGAAAGAAGCAACGAAAGTATCGGTACCGGTTATCAAGCGCCTGCCGCGTTATCACCGGTATTTACACCAGTTGATGCAGGAAGGGCTGGTGCGCATATCATCCAAGGAACTGTCCGCCCGCATGGGCCTGACCGCTTCGCAGATACGGCAGGATCTGAACTGCTTCGGCGGTTTCGGACAGCAGGGATACGGTTACAATATTGCACAACTGTACACCGAGATCGGCAATATTCTCGGTCTGAACCACACCAAAAAGGCCATTCTGATCGGCGCGGGCAACCTGGGGCGCGCCATCGCAACCCACACCCGCTTCCACGACCAGGGGTTTGACCTGATCGGTGTGTTTGACAGCAGCGATTCCGTCGTCGGTTCCGTCATCGCGGGCCAGACGGTCCGCAATTCGTCGACCCTTGAGCGCTTTTGCCGCGACAACGAACCGGTGATCGCTATCCTGTGCGTGCCGGGCGACGCGGCGCCGGAACTTGTCACAACGCTTATCTCTTGCGAGATCAAGGGGTTTTGGAACTTTACCCACTACGACATTCTGCACGACCACCCCGACGTGTCGGTCGAAAACGTACACCTGAGCGACTCACTGATGACACTGCGTTACCAAGTAAAGAAATATGAAAACGAGGAAGACCCGTCATGAAAAAACTGATGGATATCGATATCGCCGATCTGGTCCCGTTTTCGAAAGGGATCATCGTTGCGCGCAAGGACGTTACCAAATCCGGTGAAACGCGCATCAGTTACCTGACGTACGACGTCAAACTGGAGCGCCCGACCATCAGCACCCGCGGCGCCTATCTACTCAACAAATTCGGCGAAAACTTCGAAAGAATTGCCAAACAGCTCAGCGACGTGACCTATTGCGACGCAGCCGTTCTGCCCAACAAACACGTTGCCGTCACGTATACAAGCGGCGAAATCGGCCTGTTTAACGATAAGGGCGAACTGTACTGGACGGGCGACCTGATGTATAAGGGTGCCCCTGTCAGCGGCGTGGCGGCCGAGGGCAAGTATCTGTGGTGCACCGTGCCCGACGGCAACTGCATCGTGCGCTACTCCCCCGCCACTGAAAACATCGTGCTGAGAATCGGCGGCGATACCTCGACCGCATTTTTAAAGCCCGTGTCGCTTGCCAACTACGATGATACGCTGTACGTCTGCAATTACCGCTCCTGCAAGATCCGCACCGTGAATCTGAAGGATTTCACGGTCAGTGATTACAAGCTGTTTGAAGAGCCGGTATACCGCTATTTCAAGACCAACGACCGGGAACTGGTGGAACTGGATTCCGGTGTATATATGCTGTAAGGAGGTCTTTTTGTGTCCCACTTTGCCATCAATCTCACGGCGTTCTTCACCACCCTGTTTTGTCTGCTGCAGAGTTTTACGGGGCAGTATGACGCACAGGAAAAAACCACCGTTTTCATCGGGCACCGCGGCTACTCGAGCGAGCACGTCGACAACACCGAAGAGAGTTTTGCCGCCGCCGCGGAAAAGGGCTTTTCCGGCTGCGAGACCGACGTTCGCGTGACAGCCGATGGTGAACTGCTGCTTGCACACAACTCTACGCTGGAATACGAGGACGGCACCGAACTGGAGGTCGCGACGCACACGCTCGCGGAACTGACAGAAAAACCGTTGAAGAACAAATACAACAAAAACAAGGTGTACGCCTGCCCGTTTGCACGCTATCTTGAGGTTTTGAAAGAGAACGGTATGTTCTGCTTTATTGAACTCAAAAGCGATTTCACCAACGAAGAAATCGACAAGATCTATCAGACCGTCGTCGACACGTACAGTCTTGATAAAGTCTCGATTCAGGCGATGAACTTGGATCGGGTCACCCGTTTCAAAGAACGTCACCCGGATATGCCGCTGATGTACTGCGCGGGCGGATGGGATGAAGAAAATATCGAGGCCGCGCTTGAAAACGGGCTTGACGTCGACCTGGAAATCTATAAATTCGACCCCGCGATCGTCGCCCGCTTCCATGAAAAAGGTCTGCGCGTCGCCGTTTGGACCGCCAATACCCGCCGCGACGTGTCGTACTGCCTGAGTCTTGGCGTCGACTTTATCGAGTCGGATACAAGACCGGGTCTCAGACGCGCAAAATAACGACAAAAACCGCTGAAAAACTTCCGAAAACCCCTTTACAAATCCCCTGTTTCGGTTTACAATAATGACAGTAAATCTTTAAGTCGATCCGAGAGGTCGGCAAGGTTTGTCAAAAAAGCGGGTCGCTCATGCTGTACCAAAACCTTGCCGTGCTCTGCGGCAAGGTTTTTTCGTTGGGAGGCGCTTATGGAGTTCAAAGCCGAACTGATGGACGAAGCGGCCGTCACGCGCTCGCTTGTGCGTATTGCCCACGAGATCATCGAAAAAAACAAGGGGACGGAAAATCTTGCGCTGATCGGCATCCGCCGCAGAGGCGTGCCGCTCGCCCACATCATCGCCGACAATATCACAAAGATCGAGGGCGTCAGAATTCCCGTCGGGGAACTGAACATCAACCTCTACCGCGACGATCTGAGCGAGGCGCACGAGTTCCCGGAAGTCAGCGACACCGAAATCAATTTCGATGTCACCGAAAAAGAGATCGTGCTGGTGGACGACGTGCTGTATACGGGCCGCACCGTGCGCGCCGCCATCGAAGCGCTGTTTGCCCTGGGCCGTCCCGCAAAAATCGAACTGGCCATTCTGGTGGATCGCGGTCACCGCGAACTCCCCTTCCGCGCCGATTTCGTCGGCAAAAACGTGCCCACCTCGCAAAACGAACTTGTCTCCGTATGTCTTCCGGAATACGACGGAAAAACAAGCGTAGAACTGTACGCATTATAACGGTTATTATGCCGAAAGGCAGGTAATACATATTTAAATTTGGGGGAATTTTCATGCAACTCGTCTACGGTATCAAAGACAAACCGAAATTCGGGCAACTGATCATCTTCGCTTTCCAGCAGTTGCTCGCCATCCTTGCGGCCACCATCGCCGTGCCTGCCATCATCGGCAACGGCATGAGCCAGTCCGCCGCTCTGTTCGGCGCCGGCGTCGGCACCATTGTGTACCTTCTGTTCACCAAATTCCGCAGCCCGGTCTTCCTCGGGTCTTCGTTTGCCTTTATCGGCTCTATGTTTGCCGCGTTCGCGGGAGGTGTTTCGGCACAGCTCGGCTATCTCGGCATGCTGCTCGGCGCCCTGTTTGCCGGCCTTGTGTACGTCGTGATCGCCCTGGTCGTAAAGTTTGCAGGCGTGAAGTGGATCAACAAACTCATGCCCGCCGTCGTTATCGGCCCCACGGTTTCCATCATCGGTCTTTCGCTTGCCGGCAACGCCGTCGGCGACCTTGTGAAAGGCAAAGTTGTTGACGCTGCCACCGGCGAGCCCACCGCCAGCGTGTACGTCTGCCTGATCTGCGGCCTTGTCACCCTGTTCACCGTCATCCTTTGCTCGGTCTTCGGCAAAAAGATGATGAAACTTATCCCCTTCATCATTGGTATCGTCGCCGGCTATCTCTGCGCGACCATCTTCACCCTCATCGGCAAGTCCACCGGCAACGCCGCGCTTCAGATCATTGATTTCGGCGTTTTCAGCGGGATGAAGATTTTCGCCGTTCCCGAGTTCACCTTCCTCACCGCCCTCAAGGGCACGAGCGAACTGAACGGCAGTTACATCGCCACCATCGCCGCGGCCTATGTCCCCGTTGCGTTCGTTGTGTTTGCCGAGCATATCGCCGACCACAAGAACCTTTCCTCCGTCATCGGCAAAGATCTGCTTGAGGATCCGGGTCTGCACCGCACCCTTCTCGGTGACGGCGTCGGCTCCATCGCGGGCGCGTTCTTTGGCGGCTGCCCCAACACCACCTACGGTGAAAGCGTCGGCTGCGTGGCCATCACCGGTAACGCTTCCGTCATGACCATTCTGGCCACCGCCATCATCGCGATCGTGATCTCGTTCTTCGGCCCGTTCGTCACCTTCCTGTCCACCATTCCGAACTGCGTCATGGGCGGCGTTTGCATCACTCTGTACGGCTTCA
>CADBON010000105.1 GCA_902796315.1 Oscillospiraceae bacterium
CTTTACGGTACAGGCGGTAGGAAGTGGCGCCCGCAACGGGTTTCCAGGTCACGCGGACGCCGTTGACCGTATTTTTGAGCGTAAACGACGGCGCGAGCAGATAGTACCCCATCCTGCACGGGCTCAGGCCGCTCCACGCGGTGCCGTCCGCTTCGGTGCGGTAGGCGCGCACGGTGTACTCGTAATGCCGCCCGGAAACGCCCTTTTTGTCGGTGAAGGTCAGCGTTTTGGCGCCCAGACCGTCCGCCAGCACGCACCAGCCGGTGACGGCGGCGCCGGCTTCATTCACGCGGCGGCGATAAACACGATACGCCGACGCGCCGGCAACGGCCGACCAGTCGAGCTTGATGGCGGCGGCCAGGTTTTTCAGCGTAAGGCGTGCGGGCGCCGCAAGGCGCAGGCGTGCCGCCGTCCGGGTCTCGGCAAAGCCGCAGACCGTGCAGGTGCGCATCTGCTCGCCGTTATGCAGATAGGTCGGCGCGGCGGTGGTCGTCCATTCCCCAAAGGTGTGTGTTTCGCAGGGTGCGGGGTCCTCCCCCGGTTCCTCGCCGGGTTCCTCCCCCGGCGCCTCAACGGGCGTTTGCGGTTCCATCCCCTCCTCGGCAAACGCCGGCAGCGCCGTCAGCGGGAACGCCGACAGCGTCAACAGGATCGCCAGCAAAAGGGAGAGAATGTTTTTCATACCTTCGCCTCACATTCAATCGCGGTATGCGGAATCAATGCCGAGATATTCCTCCAGGCACAGGCCGCTGTTATAGACCTTCGTCGCGGTCTCCACGCCGAGGTAACGGATGTGCCACGGCTCGTACATATAGCCCGTGACGGCCACCTTGTCGGCGGGATAGCGGATGATGAAGCCGTACTCAAAACAATGGGCGGCCACCCACTTGCCCTCCGCCGTTTCGCCGAAGGAATCGGAAATGTCGTTCAGATCCAGCGCAAGGCCGGTCTGGTGTTCGCTGTGGCCGGGGCGCGCCGAATAGGTATCGGCGGCCGCCTGGCCGTCCTGCGCACAGTAGCGGTTGTAAAGACTGTCCTGCGTCCAGTACGAACGGAAGCCGGAACCGATATACAGGTCCAGCCCTTCGGCCGCGGCGTCGCTTTCCATCTTTTGAAACGCCTCGTAGCACTCGTCCGTCAGTTCGCCGGGGCCGTAGTCCTGCGGCAGGGAATAGGTCTTGTTGGCGATCAGGATGCCGTCGACGTAGGTACAGCCGTCACGTTCCTCGATCGCGTACCCGTTGGCGGATTTGCCGACGACCACGCTCCCGTACGTCAGGGCGCTCGTCTCCTCCGTCGTCGTTTCGGGTTCGGTCGGTTCCTCGGTCGGCTCTTCGGTCGTTTCGGTCGGCGCGGCAAAGGTGACGTTGATGGACGGTTCGGTAATATCGCCGGGTCTATCGCGGCGGCCGCACGCGGTCAGGCACAGCAGCGCGGCCAGCAGAAGGATCGGAATTTTCAGTCGTTTCATAGCAGTCTCCGTCAGATCACGGCGTGGCCTTCCCACTCGCGGGCGGGGGCAACGTTCAGCAGTTTGGCAACGGTCGGGGCGATATCCTTGATGGAGATCGCGCCCAGGTCTTTCCCCGCCGCAAAGGGCTTGCCGCGGAAGAAGATTGGGATGGTCATATCCTCGGGCACGTCCGCGCCGTGGCCGCGGCCGTGACCGCCGTGGTCGGCGGTGAGGATCATCGAGTAGTCGTCCGGCAGCGAATGCCAGACTTTTTCGGCGCAGCCGAGCGCGGTGTGCACGCAGGACATATACTCGGGGCTCATCCAGCCGTGGTCGTGACCGCCGAGTTCGTCGGTCTCGCCGAGGTAGAGGAACAAAAAGTCCGGCGCTTCGTCCGCGATATAATCGATAGCTGCGTCAGTGATGCGGGCATCCGCGTTGTCGATGACCAGTTGTTTGATCAGCAGCGACCTCCGGAGCGAACCGGGACGGCCGAGGTCGCGCAGTTCCTCCCACGTGTAGAACATCGCGGTCGTTTTGCCCTCGTCGTTCAGCCGGTCGAACAGCCCCTTGATGGGCCGCACCTGCGGGGTGTAGGTGTTGGTCACAATGCCGTGACGGTCGGGATCGACGCTGTGAAACAGCGACATATGGCAGGGCAGCGTCACGCTGGGCATGACCGTTTGCGCCGTCAGCGAGTAGGACGACGCGGCTTTCATCTCCTGCGCGAACGGGTGGCCGCACTGCATCATGCCGTCGGGGCGCATCCCGTCCACCAGCACCAATACGATTTTGTCCATGCGTGAATTCCCCCTTGAAAACGTTTCTGATTTCAGTATATCCCCCGCCCGATTTCTTGTCAAGAATCGCCCGCGGAAAAAAGCAAAAAATTCCCGTGAAAACGGAAATAAAAAAGCGGGTCAAGACAGTTGCCTTGACTCGCTTTGGATGCGTTAGAGCGGAAGAACTCAGCTAAGGAATTTGAATTTGTTGACGATGGGGGGCTCGATGGCCTTGCCCTTGCAGATCTGCACGAAGCAGATGATGCGCACAACGAAGAGAATGGTGCAGCAGATGGACGCCGCAAAGGGAACGATGAAGGTCCAGCAGAGCACGACGGACGCAAACCCGAGCAGCGTGTTCAGCACGACGATCTTCAGCGCCTGGCGAACGTGGAACGCCGTATAGGGCGACTCTTTGCCGACCAGTAGCGCCAGGATCACGCCGACGGTGCCGAGCAGGTAGATGCACATGCAGATGACTTTGTTTTCGGAGATGTCTTTCGCATCAAACTCGCCGGTGTGATCGGTCGGATCGGGAACGGGCGGTGCGGGCGGCGCGGGCGGTACGGGGGGCACCGCGTAAGCGGGCGCGCCGGCGGGCGGTGCGGCATAGGCCGGAGCAGGTGCGGCAGCGGGAGCCGCGGGGGCGGCCTCGGTGGGAGCAGCCCCTACGGGCGCGGCGGGAGCGGCTTCCGCGGGAGCGGCCATCGAAGCGCCGCAGACGGTGCAAAACAGCGCGTCGTCAGAGACCTGCGCGTTGCAGTTCGGGCAAATTTTCATAACTTTTTCCTCCAATTGTGTTTTTTTCCAGTATATCAACGACGGTCCGAAAAGTCAAGAGCCGCGGGCAAGACGCCCGCGGCACGTTTGCATAAGGTACAATGACCCTTACACCCAGAATTTGGCGGTCGGGGGATTCAGGTTGACTTCGGGGCAGTTCTCGCCGCACATCTCATAGATTTTTGAGGCGAAGTAAATATCATGCAAAGCAATGCCGATGTTGTAGGCAAGGATTCGTTCCCTGCTGTTTTCGCGCCCCGGTTTTTGGCCGCTCACGACGTCGGCGACCTCCGCAAACGATTTGAACTGACTGAAATAGCGGAAGCCCTTGACGTGGTTGACGTCGTCGGCAAAGACCTTGTCAAAAAACAGGTCGCAGTTCGTAAAGCCCCTCGTATGGATAGGCACGACCAGCACGCCCTCTTTGAAGCAGTCGTCGGAGCAGATGTCGGTTTCAAACACGGTGGCGGCCGAAACGACGACGTCCGATTCGCGCACAACGTCCTCATACTCGTCACAATACAGGAACGTGACGTTCGCATACTCTTTGAAGCGTTCCGCAAAAGACTCGTGCTGATCTTTGTATTTTTTCAGTTTGACGGTCATCGGGCGATCCGGGTAAAGGGCAAGAAGGACCAGCAGCGCCGCCCGCGCCGTGTTGCCCAAGCCGATAAAGCCGAGCGTGCTGAAATCCGGGTTGGCAAGCAGTTTGATGCTGTGCGCCGCCACCGCGCCGGTGCGCATGGCGGTAATCCAGTTGCCGTCCAGCAGAGCCAGATCCTGCCCGGTCTGCAGATCATACAGCAAAATCTGACTGTCAAGACTCGGCACCCGTTTGGGGTAGCGGGTAACCTCTTTCACGCCGCCCACTTTGGGGGGGATCAGCACGGGCATCGTGTTGTAGAACACTCCTTCGATGCCCGGTTTCAGGCTGGTTTTCGCCGGCAAAACGGCGTCCGCCTTATGCGCGATTGCATCAGACACCCACTCGTAGCAGGTGTACGGGCTGATGTTCAAACCGGTGATCGTATCGAACGAAATCGCTTTCATACAAATTACCTCCGTTTATTGTCTCTGCACAGCGCTTACGCCTGTTCCGTGTTCTGCCCCGGGTAATCCGTGTACGACGGGTCCACCTGCACGAGCTCATAGAAATTGTCGATCTCCATGATGTCCGACTTCTGGCAGGGGCGGATCTCCACGCGGTAGCGGTCGCGATACAGCACAAGCGGAATAAACTCCCAAAACAGGTTTTTGCCGTCCGGCTCGGTCTCGTACGCCCGGCGGAAATCCTCGCGAAGTTTGGCGCTGTCCGCGGCGTCCCAATAGGCGATCTCATACTGGTTATAGCAGTAGGTGCCGCCCTTGCGGTACTCGCCCGTGTACCCTTTTTCAAAATCGAAACACCAGTCGTCCGTCTCTTCCGAGTAGGACGCAAGATAATTGGTGCAGTAATGGTATTTTTTGATGATGGCGGGGTTGGTAAGCAGCAGATCGCCCGCGCAGATATAGCAGCGGTCCACCTTCTCGCCCGCCAGGATGGCGGAGTAAATGTTGTTCTCCGTCGCGTAGCGGTCATTGTCGACCATGTTCAAAAACGGATATTTCTCCAGCAGTTCGTCGAAGCGCTCTTTCAGATAGCCGCGAACGATGGTAATGTCGCGGATGTCTTTGGCGAGCATCGCGTCAATCAGACGGTCGATAATACGCACGCCGAACACCTTCACCATGGGTTTGGGCGTAGTCGCGGTCACGGGCAGCATGCGCTCGCCGAAACCGGCGGCAAAAATGACCGCCCGCTGTACGCGATACGGCTCCAGCGCGGCAAGACCCGCCTCGGAAATGCCCAGCAGACCGTCACGGCGGAAGAGAAGCCCGCGGTCTGTAAGCTCTTCTACGTCTTTCGTGATCTCGGTATTGGAAACGCGCAGCGAATCCGAAAGTTCACGGTGCGTGTAAGCCTTCGCGCCATTCTCCTCCACAAACGCGAGTACGTCAAATTGATACCGTGTCAATTCCATGTGTTTTATCCCCTTCTTCTGCGTGTCTGCACGCCGCGCCCGGCAGTGACGATCTTTCACCGGTCGGGATCAGCCGCAGATGGTTTGTCATAGTATACCACGTTTCGCAACTTTCGTCAAACAAAGAAACGTTTTCCGGAAGACCTTCTCCGGAAAACGTTTCAGAAAGCATTATCGGGAAAGCTGTCGGGCGTTTTTCCGGCGGCGAATAAGATGCACCGCCCCATAGAGCAGCATGACCGCGACGAGGCCGAGCAGCACGCCAAGCCCGTCGAGCCACACGTCCTGGATTTCCGGCCCGCGGTGGCTGAAGATCTGCACGGTTTCATCCACAAGGCCCGCAAAGAGCCCGCACGCGAGCGCCACGCCGAGCCGCGCCGGCAAATGCTTTCTGCGCAGCACCGCCAACACGCCCAGTTCCGTCCCCAGGGCGGCGAACTCCCACACGTGCGCCAGCTTGCGGATCACCCCGTCCAGGTTCACGTCATTCTGTTGATCCAACCGCAAAGCCGGTTTGATCGCCTTGACAACGGCGCTGCTTTGCGCGTCGGAGAGGGGAACGGGAAAAAGAGAATTACAAACGATAAAAACGAGCGTAACCGCCAGAAGAACGGCAACGATTACGCGCACGGTCGTTTCGCGCTTTTTGATCGTACCGTCAACTCCTTTCACGATTAAGCGCACAGGCAAACGAACGTCTGTGATCCGCTATACCTTTTCAAAAAATGTATCGGGCTTTTCCGGATCAAAAATCTCGTTCGCCCACATGACGGTCACAAGGTTCTCGGTTTTACTGAGGTTGATGATGTTATGCGTATAGCCCGGCAGCATATGGACGGCTTGGATATGATCGCCGCTGACCTCAAATTCAATCACTTCGTCCGTGCCGATTTTGCGCTCTTGGATGAGGCCGTGTCCGGCAACGACAATGAAGAACTCCCACTTGCTGTTATGCCAGTGCTGTCCCTTGGTAATCCCGGGCTTTGAAATATTAACGGAAAACTGCCCGTGATCCGCGGTTTTCAGCAGTTCGGTAAAACTGCCCCGGTCGTCACAGTTCATCTTCAGGTCGAACGCGACCTTTTCTTTCGGCAGGTATGAAAGATACATAGCGTACAGTTTCTTTTCAAAGCTGCCTTGCGGGATCGCCGGCATGATCAGCGTCCCGGGCTGGTCATGGAAGGTATGCAGCAGTTCGACGATGCGTCCGAGCGTCGCCTTATGAGTGATCGGGGCATAGCAAAAACGCCCGTTTTCGGTCGGGTACGGCGTCAGACCGTCGTACGTCTCGCCGTCGATGACTTCGCCGGTTTTCGGGTATTCCGCCCTGTGCGGATGCCCCTCCAGCGCGTCGTACATCTCGTCGAGCAGGTCGTCGATGAACAGCATTTCCAGTTCGACCGACGGGTCGTTGACCGTGATCGGCAGATCGTTCGCGATATTGTTGCAAAAGGTCCCGACCGCAGAGTTGTAGTTCGGGCGCACCCACTTACCGACGAGGTTCGGAAAGCGGTACACGTACACCTTCGCGCCGGTTTCGTCGGCGTAATCGAAGAACAGATCCTCGCCGGCCTTCTTTGACAAACCGTATTCACTGGTGCCGAAACGCCCGGCAAGCGTCGCCTGCAGGGACGAACTGAGCATGACGGGGCATTTGTTGCCGTGCTGTTTCAGCGTATGAAGCAGCGTGGAAGCAAAGCCGAAGTTGCCCTCGCGAAACTCTTTCGGATCTTGCGGACGATTGACACCGGCGAGGTTAAACACAAAATCCGCCTTACCGCACCACTCGTCCAACTGTTCC
>CADBON010000106.1 GCA_902796315.1 Oscillospiraceae bacterium
CCCGTCTGCGGAGCGGAATTCCCCGCCGACGAAGGCAAGGTTTACAATTTCTGTATCATTTGCGGCGCTCCGCTTGCCGAAGCGGCGGCCCCCGCGCCGGCAGAAGCCGCGCCCGTGCCGCCCGCTGCCGTGCCCCCCGTTCAGAGCGCACCGCAGGAACCGCCTGTGCAGAGCGTTCCGCAGGGGCTGTACGCACCGCAGGATCAGCCCGTGCAGGCCGTTCCGCAGGGGCAGTACGCACCCGCGCCCGTCCAACCGCCGAAGCCCCCCAAGCAGGCCGGCGGCAAGAAAAAACTGCTGTTCATTCTGCTGCCCGTCGCGCTTGTGGCGATCATTGCGGTGGTGCTGATCGCCCTGACGCCCGCGTTCCGATACTCCAAGGGCACGAAGCTGCGCGAGGCGGGCGACTATGCCGGCGCGATCACCGCTTTTGAAAAGGCCGGCAACTACAAAGACGCGGCCGAACAGATCCCCGCCACCTATTACGCACAAGGCGAGGCGCTGCTTGCCGGCGAAGATTTCGGCGGCGCCGCCGAAGCGTTCAAAAACGCCGGCGATTACGAGGATGCGAAAGTTCGTTTTGCGGACGTCAATTTCGCGTACGGCAAGGCGCTTGCCGAAGACGGCAAATACGACGAGGCGATCGAACAGTTGGCGACGGCCAAAAACCTGTACGGTGAACTGGACGCCGCTGTGCCCGACGGTCTGGAAGAAACGGTGCAGACCTGCTACAAAAAACTCGGCACACAGTATTATGAGGACGGCAAATACCAGGAGGCGGTCGACACCCTGCGCAATCTGACCGATTACCTCAAAGACGACACCTATCTGCACGCCGCCTATCAACTGGGCATTCAGTACACGCAGGAAGAGAAATTCGAAGAGGCCTATAAACTGTTGAGCAGCAAGTCGCTGCAAGCCCTTATCAAGGAGGAAAAAGACGGCAAGACCAATCTGGACAACGCCGCTTACGGCTATGCGCAGAAACTGGTCGCCGCCAAGGACTATGACACGGCGCTGACCGTGCTGAAGGGCTGCAAGCACAAGGACGTCACGCCCCTGCTGCGCGAGGCGCAGTACGGCTACGTACTGGCGCACAAAGACCCCAAAGACAAGACGGTGTTCGCCTATCTGAAAGTGCTGGCCAAAGCCAAGTACAAAGACAGCGCGGACATTTACAAGGAACTGTACAGCTGGAAACTGATCAATATGGTCATCAACACCAAAGAGAACGATGAGAAGACCGACAAATCGACCTTCAAACTCGGCGAGAGAGTCTATTTCCACTTCACCGTTTCCGGCGGCACGCCCGGCGGCGAATTGACGATCAAAGTCACGTATACTCGCCCGGACAAAACTACAGGCACGTATACGTTCCCGCAAACCGTCAAAAGCGGTGAGACCACTTGGTACAGTTGGCAATCCAATTCCACGGAAGCCAAACGGGCCGGTAAAATGACCTTCACCTTCTACGCCGGCAAAACCGTCATCGCAAAAGAAACCATTACGGTAGAAAAGTAAAACCGCACAAGAAAAAGCATCTGCCGCAGGTCGCCCTGCGGCAGGCGCTTTTTTATTTCCCCGTCACGTCCCGACCGTCGGTGAATAGGATACGATTAGGTGATCGTATGAAACTCTGCGTATGGTACGCACTGCTGGCAACGCTCGGAACGTGGCTTGTCTCGGCTCTCGGAGCGACGGCGGTGCTGATGTTCAAATCGCAAAACGAACGGGCGACGGACGTGCTGACCGGCTTCGCGGCGGGCGTGATGCTGGCGGCGTCATTCTGGTCGCTGCTGCAGCCCGCGGCGGAACTCGCCGCCGAGGGCGGCGGAACGCCGTGGTTGGTGGTGACGGGCGGTTTCTGTGCGGGCGCGGGCTTTATGATCGGCTCGCAAAAGGCCTTTTTTGCGTGGAAACGGCGCAAGACCCTGCGTGCCGCCCCGCATCGTAACGGGGCCGCAAAGCGTCCGCAGGGGCCCCAAACGGGCGGTCTGCTGTCGCTGATCTCCATTACCCTGCACAACATACCCGAAGGGCTCGCCGTGGGCGTGGCGTTCGGGGCGCTGGAACGCGAGGGGTACGCCCCGGCCGCGGTCGCCGCGGCGGTAGGCGTTGCGGTGGGGATCGGTCTGCAAAACTTCCCCGAGGGCGCGGCGGTGGCCTTTCCGCTGCGGCGGGCGGGTCTTTCGCGCGGCAAAAGTTTTTTCATCGGCCAGGCCTCCGGCTTTGCGGAAGTGCCGGCGGGCGTGATCGGGGCGGCGGCCGTCGGGTCGTCGCAGGCGATTTTGCCCTGCGCGCTGGCCTTTGCGGCGGGCGCGATGGTGCTGGTGACGGTGCACGAACTGCTGCCGGACTGCCAGCGACGGCGCGGCGGTGAAAACGCGTTTGCCGCAACGCTCGGCGCGCTTGGCGGGTTTGCGCTGATGACGGCGATGGACGTGGGACTTGGCTGAAGGCAAAAAGCAACCCCTTGACTGCCAGTCAAGGGGTCTGTTTATTGGTGGAAATCAGCCGCGCGCGGGCGGAAAGAAGCCGATTTTAATCTTCAAATTCAAGGGAAGAGGTAATTCTATCGATTAAACCGCCCAATGGTGACGTTGGCTGGAATGGCTTCGGCAAAAGCCGCTCTGCATGATGCTTTTCCAAATTCTTGTCTAACTCTTGATACGTCAGCGTCAAAGGCAGCTCCAATAGTTTTGCAAGGTATTCACAAACACTTTCCGGCGTTTTTTGCCACTCGGCTTTTTGAAGGTCCTCGACCTGTACGCCGAATCGCTTGCGAAAAAGAGACAGATTCTTCTGCTGCGGTTGGTAAAAGTCGTCGCCCTCAATCTGTTCCCCGTTGCCCCCGATATAAAAGGAGTAAACGGCGGCATTCTTTCTGTTTTCATAAAGCATAAGAACGAAAAAGCGGTCGTCTTCTGTGCCGAAAGAAAGTATCGCGGGCGCATTCGGGTAATCAAAATAGTCGGCGGCGATACCGGCACAAGCACACGGTTCAAACGCACTGCTGTATAAGCTGTATGCCTTTTCAGTTTGCAGCCCGATCAAAGGATAGTTCCGCATTTCCGCCGAAAGACACATCGGAGAGCTGCGAATGGGCGTGACGTCGGCGTTGTCGAAAATGTCGGCGAAAAATTCTTTCTCTTCCTCGCTCGGCTGTGTAAAGGACGCCAGCAAATCTTTTCCGGTCCACGTCAGCAGAAAGTCAAGTTCTTCTTTTTCGTCCTGTGTAAGCGGCCGCTGCAGCGTGTGGGAGGATGAAAAATCGGAAACAACGGGAGCAATCTCTTCACTCTTTCCCCCGAGCACATGCAGGGAAACAGTGTTCGTCATCGATAATCACTCTCCCTAAACAACGCTTTGGCCTGATACTTGCGGGGGTGCTTGTCCACTTCCGAAAAAGGCAGTCGCAGGGGCAGGTCGGTGGTATTCATCAAACTGTCTGTCAGCTCGGCAATCGTTTTACACGAAGCAAACCCCTCAACGGTTTTTTCGTCACAAGCGACCGCCTGTGCGAAAACGCTCGGGTTGTTGATTCGGACACTAACAGCCCCCTTTTCATTCTGCTTGGCAGAAAGAGAGGCGATATCTTTTGCCTGATTGATAACGACTACAAAAACCTCACGCTCATCGCTATAATAGGGAATGGTATAGGCCGTCAAAGAGGCGGGAAAGAAATGCTTGGTCTGTGAATTGCGGCTGAAATACGTGATCGCAGTTTCGACCAGCGTCTTTTTCCGAAACAGGTTATGAACGACGCACACTTGTTTCATGCTTGGGCACAGTAAATAGCATTTGTTGGGCACACGGTTTACTATCGTGTCCGACAACGCCTCTTTTTCCCACGGCCGAAAAATGCCGTAAGCGTCACATATCAAGTCGGTCCACCGTTCTACTGAACCGAAAAAATACTCATTGGCAGAGAAATTGGCAAAGTCAAAAACCTTTGAATACGAAAGGCCGGCAAAAGCTATTCCCGCTGTATATTCGTTCATAACATCACCTATGCCGCAAGAACTCCCGCGATATAGCGGAAACTAATACCACTAAAGCACATAGTACTAAGTCACTTGTTTGTTTAAGTCAGCCGCGCGCGGGCGGATAGAAGCCGACTTTCTTCATGACCTTGGAGAGCGTGCGCTGGGAAAGGCGCGTCGCCGCCTCGGCACCGCGGGCCATACAGCCCTCGAGATAGGCCTTGTCGGTGATCAGTTCGCGGTAGCGCTGCTGAATGGGCTCGAGCGTGGCGCAGACGGCCTCGCCGACGGCGGTCTTGAAATCGCCGTACCCTTTGCCGCGGAATTCGGCCTCGATCTCTTCATTGGTCTTGCCGGTGCAGCAGGAATAGATGGCCATCAGGTTGTTGACGCCGTCCTTGCCTTCGCGGCAGCAGACCTCGGCTTCGCTGTCGGTGACAGCGCTCTTGATCTTTTTCATGATCACGTTCGGCTCGTCGAGCATGGAAACGTACGCCTTGGGGTTGTCGTCGGATTTGCTCATCTTTTTGAGCGGATCCTGCAGCGAGCAGATCTTGGCGCCCGCCTTGCCGATGAGCGGTTCGGGCATCTTCAGCACGGGGCCGTAGATGCCGTTAAAGCGGTCGCAGATGTTGCGCGCCAGTTCCAGGTGCTGTTTCTGGTCGGCGCCGATGGGGACGTAATCCGCCCCGTAAATGAGGATATCCGCCGCCATGAGGACGGGGTAATCGAACAGGCCGACGCTGACGTTGGCGCCGTAGCGGGCGCTTTTATCTTTGAACTGGGTCATGCGCGACGCTTCGCCGTACTGGGTGTAGCAGTTGAGGATCCACGCCAGTTGGGCGTGCGTGGGCACCTGACTCTGTACGAACAGGATATTCTTCTCGGGGTCGATGCCGAGCGCGATCAGCAGCGCGTACAGATCGAGCGTATTTTTGCGCAGCTGCGCCGGGTTTTCGCGGAAGGTCGGCACGGTGATGGAGTGCAGGTCCGCAACGCCGTAGATGCAGTCGTAATCGTTGCTGACGGCCGCCCAGTTTTTGAGCGCGCCGAGATAGTTGCCGAGCGTCGGGGTGCCGGTCGGCTGGATCAGACTCAATACGGTTTTACGCGATTCGGTTTCGGGTTGCATAGATTTCTCCTTCGGCAATTACTTCGCGGGAACGGGCCGGATCTTGACGATATACTCGCAGTTGACGGCATTCTCGCCCTTTTTGGTGGTGAAGGTGATCCACCCGTCGTTGTAACTCGTGATAACGCCGGTTTCGTCCCCGTCGGAGGTGACGAGCGTGAGGCGTACGTTTTGGCCGACGTAACGTTTGATGATTTCTTCCATTTCAAGACCGCCTTTTTTGTTTTTGATATGGTAACGGATGGCTTTTTGGCGCCGCTCGTATGCGGCGATGATGATGAAAACACAGATCCAGATCGGGATCATAGAGATTGCGGGATTCATGTACTCCCCTCCTCCGGTGCGGACTCGCCTTCGGCGGGCGCGTCCGGCGTTTCTTCCCGATCGGCTTCGGCTTCAGCGGGCGCGTCCGGCGTTTCTTCGACGATGTTCAGTTTTTCGCGGCACAGCTGCTTGAAAAACTCGAAATTCTCTTCCCCGACGTCGTCGCTGTATGCGAGGATGGCGTTCTGATACTCGTCGAACACTTTCTGTTTGGCGCCGGGCGAACGTTTGGCGTTGATGCGGTTGACCAGATCGTCGAAACTGTCAGAAAGAAAACCACGGATGAGTTTGTCGCGCTTGCGCTCGATCTCTTCCATCTGCTCGGTGGGGGTGCATTTGTCAAACCGCCAGTACGGCTCGACCTTTTTCAGATTTTCGGTCGTTTCGATCAGCTCGCGCAGCGAGGCAAAAAACAATTGCGGATCCTTGGTGGTGTTGACGTTGCGCGCGGCGTCGGCGCCGGCGCGGGTGTTTTTGATCACGTAGTTGTTGACGGCAACGACAAGCAGATTCTGCGGCAAAAGACGGCGCGTGACAGGCACGTTGGAAACGATCTTTTGCAATGCGATCTTCTGGTCGCGGTCGTACGCCGGCGGGCGGTAGGTATAGCCCTCTTGCTTTTTCGGTTTTTTGGAAAATCCGAACATAAGCACTCTCCGATAAAAAGAATAAAGCACCATAAAATGATGCTTTATCATTATACATTCATTTGTTGGGGTTGTCAACCGCTTCGCGAACTTCATCCACGACGAGAGCGCCCTCCTGCCAGCGGACGTCATACACGCCGCCGGGGTGCAGGTCGCCCGCCAGCAGGCGTTCCGACAGAACGTCCTCGACGTCGGACGTGACGGCGCGCCGCAGCGGACGCGCCCCATAGCGCCCGGTACCCGAAGCGGCGGCGATGCGGTCGGCGACACTCGCGTCAAAACGCAGCGTAAGACCGGGGTTTTCGGCGCTGCGGGCGGCAAGGCGGTCCAGAAGGCGCACGGCGATTTGCCGCAGTTCATCCGGCGAGAGCGAGCGGAACAGGATGATCTCATCGATGCGGTTCAGCAGTTCCGGCCGAAAGACCTTGCGCACCTCCTCGTCGACCAGGTCTTTGAGGCGGTCGGCCCGGGCGCGGTCGCCTTGTTCGGCGGCAAAGCCGAGCTTGTCGCGGTGTTGCGTCAGCAGATGCGCGCCGACGTTGGAGGTCAGCACGACGACGGTGTTGCGGAAATCCGCCCGGCGGCCGGTGGAATCGGTCAAGCAGCCCTCCTCCAGGATTTGCAAAAGCAGATTGAACACCTCGGGGTCGGCCTTTTCGATCTCGTCAAACAGCACGATGGAATAGGGGCGCCTGCGCACCTGCCCCGTCAACTGGCCGCCCTCGTCAAAACCGACGTACCCGGGCGGCGAGCCGACGAGACGGGAGACCGAAAACTTTTCGGTATACTCGGACATATCGAGACGGATCACGCCGCTTTCACTGCCGAAAAGCACGGCGGCAAGGGCACGGGTCAGTTCGGTCTTGCCGACGCCCGTCGGGCCGAGAAACAGAAAGGAGCCGATGGGGCGGTTCGGGTCGTTGAAACCGCTGCGACCGCGGCGCACGGCGCGCGCAACGGAGGCGACGGCGTCCGATTGCCCGACGACGCGGCGGTGCAATTCTTCCTCAAGATGCAAGAGGCGCTCACTCTCGGTCTTGGTGACCTGCGAAGCGGGCACGCCCGTAAGGGACGACACGACGGCGGCGACATCCTGCCCGGTAACGGTGGGGATTTCTGCCCGTCCGCGCTCCTGCCACTCACGGCGGCGGATGCGCAGCAGGGCGGTGCGTTCTTTTTCGCTGTCGCGCAAACGGGCGGCGCCCTCAAAATCCTGCCGCTCGACGGCGTTTTGCTTGCGGGAGGAGATCGTGCGCACTTCCTCCTCAAGCGCACGCAGATCATCCGGCGCCGTGAGCCCGCGCAGGCGCACACGGGAGGCGGCCTCGTCAAGCAAATCGATCGCCTTATCCGGCAGACAGCGGTCGCTCAGATAGCGTACGCTCAACCGCACGGCGGCCTGCAGGGCATCCGGCGAGAAGCGCACGCCGTGGTGCTCCTCATAGAGCGGGCGCACGCCCTCGAGCATAACGAGCGCCGCCTCGCGAGAGGGTTCATCGACAAGGACCGTCTGAAAGCGGCGATCCAAAGCAGCGTCCTTCTCGATGGTCTTGCGGTACTCCCCTACGGTCGTCGCGCCGATCACGCGCAGTTCGCCCCGCGCCAGCGAGGGCTTGAGGATGTTCGCGGCGTCCACCGCTCCCTCGGCGGAACCCGCGCCGACAATGGTGTGCAGTTCGTCGATAAACAGAATGACGTTGCCGTCGGACACGACCTCGTCGATCATCTGCTTGATGCGCTCCTCAAAATCCCCGCGGTATTTGGTGCCGGCGACCATACACGTCAAGTCGACGCTGACGACGCGTTTGCGCCGCAGCAGTTCGGGCACTTCACCGCAGGCGATGGCCAGCGCCAACCCCTCGACCACGGCGGTTTTGCCGACCCCCGGCTCGCCGATCAGACAGGGATTGTTTTTACTGCGGCGACACAGGATCTCGGTCACGCGGGCGATCTCGGCGTCACGGCCGAGAACGGGATCGATGGAACCCGTCTCGGCAAGTTCCGTCAAGTCACGGCCGAATCGCCGCAGGGCGCTCTTGCGCCGCTCGCCGCGGGCGGGTCGCGCGTCGTCGTCGGAATCGGCGAGGTCGCCGCCCAGTTCGTAGGATTTCACGCCGAGCGAAGCGAGAATGCGGCATCCCGCACACTGCGGCTCCTGCGCGAGGGCGGTCAGCAGTTGTTCGGTCCCGGCGTCGCCGCCGGGCGTTTCGCGTGCCAGGGCGAGCGCGTTCTCTAAAATACGGCGGCAGCGGGGTGTGACGTCCTCGGGCGTGAGCGAGGTCGGCACCCCGACGCCGACGGCGGCTTTCAGTTGTTCTTCCGCCTTTTTGAGAGTGATCTTCTTCGCCGTCAGAACCGAAGCGGAGACGGTGCGCGGGTCGGCGAGCAGGCCGAGAAGGATATGCTCACTTCCCACGTAAGTGTGGCCAAGGTTTTCCGCCGCTTCGACGGCGTAATTGAGCGCGCGGTTGGCGCTGTCGGTAAATCCTGTAAAGCGATACAACTTGTCACCCCCCTTACTCGTTGCGCAGTACGGCGAGCGTAACGATGGTCAGGTCGTCGTTCTTGGGCGGCTGATAACGCCGCAGCAGTTCGCACAGATTTTCGGAGAAGGCGCGCACGCTGTCGTCGCGCAGGGCACGGGTCTCGGCGCGCACGACGTCACGGTCCTCGGGGCGCACACCGTCGCTCGCCATGACGATCACGTCGCCGCTGCCGACGGTGCCGCAGACGGTCTCGCTCTCGCCAAGGGGCAGAATGCCCAGCGGCAGCGAGGGTTTGCCGACCGTGACGACCCGGCCGTTTTTACGAACGAAACTTTCCGCCGCGCCGTATTTATAAAACTCCGCCGCGCCCGTAAAGGTGTCGATCACGGCAAGGTCGACGGTCACCGAACACTCGTCGCCGCTCCCCGCGATCAGGGCGGAATTCACGGTGCCGAGGGCGTCGTTCACGCTGAAGCCCGCTTTGAGCAGTTTTTCGAGCAGGGTCACCGCGATCCCCGAGGCGACCGCGGCACGCGCCCCGGTACCCATACCGTCGCAGATCAGCGCGTAAAAACAGCCGTCGGCGTCGGTGAAGGTCGTAAAGGCGTCGCCGCTGTGTTTTTCGCCGCCGGCGCAGGACTGCACCCCCGCCGCCGCGACGCGGAATGGCGCACGTTCGCGGAAGGTTAGCAATTCACAGTCGCCGTCGCGGGTACGCTCGGGCAATTCCAGCGGCCGCCCGGTTACGGCGCGCACCTGCCGCAGCAGGGCGGAAAAATCCCGCTCCCCCTCCGGCCGCACGCGCAGTTCAATGCGCAGTTTATCAAGCGAATTGAACGCACAGCAGCAATCGACCGGCACATAGCCGCAGCCATGCGCCACGGCGCGTACGCGGGCGGCCGTCTCGGGATCGAAGCGCGTTTCCTCGTCAAGACCCGAACGGATGGAATCCAGCAGAGACGACAGATTCAGAAGCTGCCCGGCAGTCAGGGCGTACATCTCACGCAGACGGTCGCGCATCCGCTCCTCGGCGCGGCGTTCCGCAAACAGTTTATTGAAACTCTCGGAGACGGATTCGGTGCGGATACAGCGCGAAGCGAAATTCTGCGGCACGGTCTTATAGGTCAGAAACACGCCCTCGGCTTTCAGCCGCTGAAGGGTCTCGAAGCAGGCGCGGGTCTCGGCGGGGCTCTCGTTCCAGCAGGCGTCGTACAGCCCGCAGGAACCGCACACGCGCTCGCGGGTGCGGCGCACGACGTCGATTTGCCGCTCGGTTTTGGCCAGAGCGTCGGTCACGCCGGACAGCGATGCGTACACCCCGGCGGAAGCGGTCGAGGCCCGCTGCAGACGGCGCGCGATATTGAGCCGCACGCTCTCGACGACGGGCGACGTGACCGAAGGGGTCAACAACCGTTCAAGCGTGCGCCCGAATCGCTGCGTTACCAGCAGAAACACGAGCGCGGCGAACGCCCCCTCTGCCAACAGCACGAACGAACCGGCAGACAGATCGGCCACCGCGGCGACGACCAGACCGCTCGTCAAAAAGGCGGCCACGCTCGCGGCGCGTCCAAACCCTGAAAAGGCGCCCGCCAGCAACCCGCCGAGGGCGAGAAAACCCATTGGCACGACCTGCGCCGAGCCGAAGCCGAGCACCGCCGCGCCGCAAACGCCGACGATGGCGCCGCCCGCTTCACGCCCGTAATAGGCACAGAGCAGCACCAGCAGCGCGGTCACGGCAAAAACGGGCCGCACAGGTCCCACGGCGACGTCGCGAAGCGAGGTCAACAGCAGCGTCGCCGACAGAATGACCGCCGTGACGTCCTTGGCCGTCAACGAAGCGAGGCCGCTTTTGAAACGCAAACCGGCGCGGCATCGCGCAAAGAGAAAGGATGCGGCCGCACCGACGGCGGCCTCCGCAAAACACAGCAGCAGCGACGACGCCGTCAGCGGCTCGGCAAGGGCGACCGCAAGGCCGGTCGACAGCAGGCAGACGAAGGTCACCACGACGGGCGTGGCGGGGTGCCGCAGCAGCGCGCCGAACACGCGCAGCGAGCCAAAGATCACGCACAGCGCCAAAATCGAGGCGGTGTAACGAAGCGCCGACACGGGTTCCAATCGCACGAAACATCCCGTGACCGCGCCGAGCGCGGCCGTCAGCACACGCCGTCCGTCGCACGCGGCGGCGAACGCCGCCCCGAACGGCGCAAGCGTGCCGAAGCCCGCCAGCGAATAGAGAAAGCCCAGCGCGAAGCACAGGGCGTGGCGCCCCGCAAGGCGCAGAAACGACCGCGTCTTTTGCCGTACGGCGATCGTTTGCGTCGCCGTTTTTTCCATTGTTTTCATCGTATTCCCCCTGCCGGTTAGTCCCCTCTATTATACGGACAAGCCGG
>CADBON010000107.1 GCA_902796315.1 Oscillospiraceae bacterium
ATGGTCGCGCTCTATAACTATATGTCGCAGATCCTGGTCGAACTGATCAAACTTGCGAATCTGATCCTCAACGTCACGCGGTCGGTAGCGTCCGCAAAGCGGATCGGCGACGTGTTCGCCGTGCGATCCTCGCTCGCGGACGGCGTCTGCACCGCCGCGCCGGACGACGTTGCCGTAGAGTTCCGGGGCGTCAGTCTGCGTTACGCCGAGGGCGCCGAGAACGCGCTGACGGACGTTTCGTTCAGCGTGCGCCGCGGCGAGACCGTCGGCGTGATCGGCGGTACCGGCTCGGGCAAAACGTCGCTCGTCAATCTGATCCCCCGCTTTTATGAAGCGACGGCCGGCAGCGTGCTGGTGGACGGCGTTGCCGTCGACCGTCAGACCCTTGCTTCGCTGCGCGCCAAAGTCGGTGTGGTGCCGCAAAAGGCCGCGCTCTTTCAAGGCACGGTGGCCGAAAACCTGCGCTGGGGCGACGCGAACGCCGACGACGGCGCGCTGTACGCCGCCCTCGAATGCGCGCAGGCGAGGGACGTGGTCGATGAAAAAGGCGGCCTTGACTTTGCGCTTGAGCAGGAGGGGCGCAACCTTTCGGGCGGGCAGAAGCAGCGCCTGACGATCGCCCGCGCCCTTGTCAAGCGGCCGCCCATTTTGCTGTTGGACGACGCGGCGTCCGCTCTGGATTTCGCGACGGACGCGGCGCTTCGCAAGGCGCTGGCGGCGCTCCCGTGGCGGCCGACGGTCTTTCTTGTTTCACAGCGTGCGGCGTCGGTGATGCACGCCGATACGATCCTCGTTCTCGACGGCGGCCGGCTTGTCGGGCAGGGGCCGCACGACGAACTGCTGCGCACCTGCGAGGTCTATCGCGAGATCTATGATTCGCAGTTCCGGAAGGAGGGTGCGTGATGGCCGTACAAAAAGCCCCGAAGGGCACCCTCAAAAAAGTGCTGCGCCACATCCGCCGCTACCGCCTTTTGACGCTGCTGTCGCTGCTGTGCGCGCTGCTCTCGTCCGCCGCCGTTCTCGCCGTGCCGGTGCTCATCGGCCGCGCCATCGACTGTATGATCGGCGCGGGGCGCGTGGCGTTTGACGAACTCGGCGGGTATTGCGTGCAGATCGCGGTGCTGGTCGGCACGGCTGCGATACTGCAGTGGGTGATGAGCGCGGTCAACAACCGCATCACCTATCAGGTCGTGCGTGACGTGCGAAACGAAGCGTTTGCGCGCCTGCAGACCCTGCCGCTTTCCTATCTGGACAGCCACTCCGTCGGCGAGACGGTCAGCCGCCTGATCGCGGACGTCGACCAGTTTGCGGACGGCCTGCTGCTCGGCTTCACACAACTGTTTTCGGGCGCGGTCACCATCGCGGGCACGCTCGGGTTTATGCTGGCGCTCAACTGGCAGATCGCGGTGCTGGTCGTCGTGCTGACGCCGCTGTCGCTGTTTGCGGCGCGGTTTATCGCAACGCGCACCTACCGCTTTTTCCGCGCCCAGAGCGAAGTGCGCGGCAAACAGACCGCGCTGATCGACGAACTTATCGGCCGGCAGAAGGTCGTGCAGGCCTTCTCTCACCGCGAGGCGGCGCAGCGGGATTTTGACGAGATCAACGAACGGCTGGAAAAAACCTCGCTCAAAGCGGTGTTCTATTCCAGTCTGACCAACCCCGTCACCCGCTTCGTCAACAGTATGATCTACGCGGCCGTGGCGCTTGTCGGCGCGTTTTCGGTCATCGCCGGTACGGCGGGTGCGCTGACGGTCGGCACGCTGGCGACCATGCTTGCCTACGTCGGGCAGTACACCAAACCGTTCAACGAGATCTCGGGCGTCATCACCGAATTTCAGAACGCGCTTGCCTGCGCGGGGCGCATCTTTGCGCTGACCGAAGAACGGCCCGAGAGCAGCGACGCGGACCTGCCCGCCCTTGCGGATACCGCCGGGGCCGTCACACTCGACGGCGTGGTGTTTTCGTATACGCCCGACAAACCGCTGATTGAAGGACTTGATCTTGACGTCAAACCCGGTCAGCACGTCGCCATCGTCGGCCCGACCGGCTGCGGCAAAACGACGCTGATCAACCTGCTGATGCGCTTTTACGACGTCAACGGGGGCAGCGTTGCCGTCGACGGCCGCGACGTGCGCGCCGTTACCCGTCACAGCCTGCGCAGTCAGTACGGCATGGTACTGCAGGATACCTGGCTCAAAACCGCCACCGTGCGCGAAAATCTCACCCTCGGCCGTCCCGACGCCACCGAGGAAGAGATCGTCGCCGCCGCCAAAGCGAGCCATTGCGATGGGTTCATCCGCCAGCTGCCGCAGGGTTACGATACCGTGCTCGGCGAGGACGGCGGCACGCTGTCGCAGGGGCAGAAACAGTTGCTGTGCATCGCGCGCGTAATGCTGTGCCTGCCGCCGATGCTGATCCTGGACGAGGCGACCTCGTCTATCGACACGCGCACCGAGCGCAAGATCCAGGAGTCCTTCGCCAAAATGACCGAGGGCCGCACCTCGTTCATCGTGGCGCACCGTCTGTCGACCGTCCGCGAGGCGGACGTCATTCTCGTCATGCGCGATGGGCACATCGTCGAACAGGGCGATCACGAAACGCTTCTGCGGCAGGGCGGCTTTTACGCGACGCTCTACAACAGCCAGTTCGCCCATTGACACAACGAAAAAACAGACCGATTGTCGGTCTGTTTTAATGAAGTATTGCTGACGCAATATGAAGTAATTTGCTGCGCAAATTATGAAGTGTCTCGCTTTGCTCGATATGAAGTGAAATGAATCCTTCATACGCCGAAGGCGTATTTCATTGCGAAGCAATTTCATATTCTGAAAGAATATTTCATGAATCCGCAAGGATTCATTTCATTGGGAGACCTTCCGCGGAAGGTCTCCCAACTATTAGCCGACCTTGACGGCCTTATCGATCTTGACGGTGCCGATATAGGGCATTTTCACCGTGCCGTGGGCGTAATCTTCCTCAAAGGTGAGGTTGATGTCGATCGTCTTGCCGGGCAGGGCCGCGACCGTGGCTTTGGCGGAAAGCGTGTTGCCCTCCTCGTGCGTTTCGGTCAGGTTGATTTCCGGCACCTGCAGGTCGCTGTCGGGCAGGGTGAGCTGCAGATCATACGCGCCGTTCACGTCCGTGACGACGACGATGATGCGCCCCCTGAAAAACATGGTGTTGACTTCCGTTTGCCATTGACCGAGTCCAATCATAAGAACCCCTCCGTTTTCGTCTGTTTATGCCGGCGATTTGCTTACGCCCGCTACGTAACGCAGCAGGGCACGGGCATCCGCCGTGGTAACTTTTTTGTCGCCGTTGAGGTCCGCAACGGCGGTTTGCGAGGCGGTCAGTTTCACGGTGCCGCTCGCCGCGCAGAGCGTCAGATAGACGTCCTCCAGCGTGTGCAGGCCGTCGCCGTTGACGTCGCCTTTGACGGTAAAATCGCTGTTTCCGGTAATGCCGAAAGTCCCGAGCGAGGTCACGTCGGTACAGACCTTGTCAAGACCGCCGCTGCGCTGCAGCAGCGTTGCGGTGCTGCCCGATATGCGGTAGATATGCGCCGTGTTGCCGATCATGCCGGCGGGCAGCTTGTAGAAATACAGCGTCATTTTGTTGCCGCTGTTCGTGAATGCGGCGCCGTTCGCTTTCAGCGAAACGGTGTAATAGGCGCTGGCCGTGAAACTCGAATCGGTGATCAGCGGGTCGTAATCCGCCGCGGGCAAACTCGACGCGGTCACCGTGACGGTCTTTCCGGCGGGCCACTTGCCGGCGGTGTCGTAAACCGTGATGCCCAGCGGCACGTTGGTCGCCGACCGCGCTTCATAGCGCAGCACCTTCTGCCCGGCGCAGGTGAGCGTGGGCGTGATGCCGATGGATTTGAAATAGGTTTCGGCGTACGAGCCCTTGACGACGTAAACACCGTTGTAGAAGCGGTACATCCGCGTGTCGTCGGAACCGTCCATGCCGAGGAAGGCGTCCGCGCCGATGCTCGTCACGGTGGCGGGAACGTGCACCTCGGTATACTCGTCGCAGTAGGCGAACGCCTTGGCGCCGATGGTCTTCAGGGCGTCGCTCAGGCGGAAGCGCGCGACGTTCCAGCAGTGGTCAAAGGCC
>CADBON010000108.1 GCA_902796315.1 Oscillospiraceae bacterium
CTTCGCGTGTGATATTCGCCTGCGGCGAGTGATATGCCTGCGGGCGTGAGTGGATTTATATCATATCACATTCGGCGCAAGCCGAATGTTTCACATTTTGCCGTAAGGCAAAATATTTCACTCGCAGGCGTATGGAATCACGGCGCAGCCGTGCATGGTAACGCGCCTGCTGCCTAATCTTTATCCACGCCGCCGAAGAAGGAGCTGTTATCATATGAAAAGAACCGTTTCCATCCTCGTGATCGTGTTGCTGACGCTTTCCCTTTTCGGCGGCTGCGGCTCCCGAAAAGCGCCCGCCCAATCGCCCGAAACCGCCCCGCCCGCTGACGTGAGCGAACCGGGCGGCGACACCGACAGCGAAACGTCAGGGGCACCGCGCGAAAGCGGCGACGTGATCGTGGTGTATTTTTCATGCACCGGCAACACCAAGCCGCTCGCCGGGTATATCCAAGACGAGCTGAACGCCGATATCTATGAGATCGTGCCGAAGGAACCGTATACCGCGGCCGATATCGACTATAATACCGATTGCCGCGCCTCGAGAGAGCAGCAGGACCCGTCCGCCCGTCCCGCGATCGCCGGGGAACTGCCCGATCTTTCCGGCTACGGCACCGTCTATCTCGGCTATCCCATCTGGTACGGCCAGGCGCCGAAGATCATGTATACGTTCCTTGAGAGCATGGACCTCAGCGGCAAGACCGTGATCCCGTTCTGCACGTCCGGCTCAAGCCCCGTCGGCACCAGCGCCGAAAACCTGCACGCGTCCGCGCCGGACGCGCAGTGGAAGGACGGCGCCCGTTTTGCCGCCGGCACCTCGAAAAAAGAAATCAAGGAGTGGTTGAACACAATGAACGCACAAAACGAACTCTCGTTACGCATCGGCGACCGCGAGATCCCCGTGACCTGGCAAAGCAACGCCGCGGTGGATGCGCTCCGCGAACTTGCCCGGAGCGGTCTGACGGTGCAAACGTCGCCCTACGGCGGGTTCGAGCAGGTCGGCTCGCTGGGAGCGGAACTGCCGACCGACGATAGCCGCATCTCCGCGAAAGCAGGGGATATCATGCTCTATTCGGGCAATCAGATCGTTCTCTTCTACGGGTCCAATACCTGGGAATATACGCGGCTCGGGCATATCGATCTCTCAAAAGCAGAGATCACCGAACTGCTTACACAAAACGGTATCACAATAACGGTCACAAACCGGTAAAGGAGTTTACATTATGAAAAAAGAAATCAAAACCACCGAAGCGATTTTCCCGATGCCCGTGCTTCTCATTTCCACCTTTAACGAGGACGGCAGCGTTGACGTGATGAACGCGGCTTGGGGCACGATGCTCGAGCGCGAAATGGTCGCGCTCAATCTCACCGAAACCCACACCACCGTAAAGAACATCAAGGCACGCGGCGGTTTCGTCGTCCATATCGCGGACGCCAAACACGTTGTCGAGGCCGACTGGTTCGGGTGCGTCCACGGCGAAAAAGAGCCGGACAAATTTCAAAAATCCGGCCTGACCTATCAAAAATCCGATCTTGTCGACGCGCCGGTCATCAACGAACTGCCCGTCGCCATGGAATGCGAGTTTGTCGAGTATCAGAGCGGCGCGACGGGTATCGGCGTGATCGGCAAGGTGCTGCGCACGTCGGTTGAGGAAGAAAACTTCACCGACGGCAAGGTCGACGTCGATTCTCTCGAGGCGATCGCCTTTGATCCCTACACGCACGGCTATTACAAGGTCGGCGGCCGGGTCGGCGACGCGTTCCGCGACGGACTGAAACTGAAATAATATGGGTATTACAATCAACATTTACTACGCGGAGGAGTATAACAACTTGCCCGCGTAATATACGGGGAAGTTCGAACCTGCGACTCACCCGCTTTCACCCGCTGAACCATGTTTGAATATTCCCGCATCATACCCCAAGCGCTTTTGTCGTCGTACAGAAGCGCTTATGCGTTGTCATTTCGTACGCCTTGCGCTGCGGTACGTTGTATCGGACTAAAAACGTGCTATAATAGATTTGTAATAAGAACCTTTCCATTAAAGGAGGAAGTTAACATGAGCGCCAAAAAGAAAGAACCCACAAAAACCGGAACGGACAACCGGAAAACGCCCGCCGTCGTCGTGAATCATCAGGCGGTTTTTCTGCGTGACGCCGCCTATTTCAACAAGCGGGGCGCAACGCTCTACGGCGCCGGCGCATACAAGCAGGCCGTCGAGTATTATCATCTGGCGGCCGCGATGGGAGACGTGAACGCACTCTCGAACCTCGGTTACTGCTATCTGTACGGCCGCGATATCGAGCCCGACCTCTCGCTGGCGATGGCGTATTTTGAGGTCGCCGTCATGTGCGGAAACCCCGACGCTGCCTACAAACTCGGCGATATTTACGGCAGCGACAAGTGGGGCGTCAAGGATAAGGAACAGTCGGTCTATTACTATCGCAAAGCGCTCTCGTTTATAACCGACGAGGATTGGGAACACGAGCCCCTCATCAAGTCGTGCAACGAACTGCAGATGTTCCCCAGTCTGTGCTACGCCATGGGGCGCGAGTTGTCCAAGGGCGGCGCTATGCCGACGGATCTGGGCAAAGCGTATCAGTTCCTGAAACTGGCAGAGATCGGCTATCGCCGCGAGTTGGACAAGGGGAATGACATGTACGCAGAGGCCTATGAGGGGGTAGTGAATCTTCTCCTGGAAAAGCAGTTCAATAAAGTGCGCGGCCTGTTCGATACGTTCGGCATCGACGATGACGATCTTCCGTTCTAATAAGCGCAGATTGCCTGTTTTGTCCGTCGGACAAGGCAGGCATTTTCTTTTGGATAAAAATTATAACGTATATTGAGGATGAAATTGTGTATAAAACTGAATAATATTCATTTTCGGCTCGCAATTCAATGGGAGATTATTCAAAAATTATGCATATATTCCTAAATACAAGCAAAAATAACCGTCGATTTGGTTATTTTACCCCTTTACAAACAGGGGATCCGTATGTATAATTATGCACATCAAGCGAGAACCACTCGCTGCTGCAATTTGAAAGAGAGGTAGTAAACAATGAAAAAGAGTCTGAAGATCCTGGCTGTCCTTTCCTGCCTGGTACTTGTCGTTACCCTGTTCGCCGCCTGCGGCGGTAACGGCGGTAATGATACCACCGCCCCCGCCGGGTCCGAAGCGGCTCCGCAGGACCTGTCCGCTATGACGCTCGATGAGCTGAAAGCGCAGCTCACCACCGCTTCCGACGGCAAACTCACCGTCGCCACCAGCCCCGACTTTGCTCCCTATGAGTTCTATGCGCTGGATGAGAACGGCACCCCGCAGCTTGCCGGTTTCGACATGGATCTCGCGAAGCTGATTGCCGACAAACTCGGCCTTGAGCTTGAGGTCATCCCCATGGACTTTGACGGCACCATCGCCGAACTCGGCGCCAAAAAGGTCGATATCGGCCTTGCCGGTTATTCGCCCGATCCTGACCGTGAAGGCATGATGAACTTCTCCGAGATCTATTACACCGGCGGCCAGTCCTTCGTCACCGTCAACGCCAAAGCCGAAGAGATTACCTCCATGGAAGTTGCCAACAAAGCCGACTATCAGATCGGCGCCCAGGTCGGCTCCATCCAGGTCAAACTCGCCAAAGAGAACACCCCCGACGCCGAGATCGTTGAACTTGCGAAGGTCACCGACATCATCGCCGAACTGCTTGCAGGCAAACTGGACGGCGCGTTCATCGAGACCGCTGTTGCCGAAAGCTATCAGAAGAACTATCCCGAACTGAAGATCGTCAGCGACGTTCCCTATGACCAGGAAGGTTCCGTTGTCGGCGTCAACAAAGACAACGCCGTGCTGCTGGCCGCCGTCAACCTGATCATCAAAGACGCCCTTGCGGACGGCACCATCGACGATTTCGTCGCCCAGGCCAACGAGAAGGCCGCCGGCGCGACCTACGAAGGTCTGCTGGACGAAAACGGCGCCGTGACCACCGAGGCCGCTTCCGAATAAACCGAACGTTCCGTTCTTTCGCATTTCCTATCCGGAGTTTTCTCCCCGGTCCTTCCGGGGAGAATTTTCCGCACCTATACCCCGAAAGGAAGGTACCATGATTTCTTCCGAAGGTTTTCAAGCGACTTTCCGTTACATTTCCATGTTCGTCGAGGGCTTGGTATGTACGGTCTCGCTGTCGTTTTTAACGGTCATTTTCGGCTTTATGCTGGCGTTGGTGCTGGCCGTGCTGCGGCTCTCGCCGTGGCAGCCGTTCAAGCGTTTGGGCCTTGACAAAAACGGCCATCTGCGCGAGGAGGGCTTCCTCTCCGCCCTCGGGCGGTTCAATCCGCTCAACTTCCTCGCCACCTGCTACGTCGAGGTTTTCCGCGCAACACCCATGCTGGTGCAGTTGTTTATCATTTATTACATCGTCTTTGCGGACGTCAGTCTGCCGACCTTCAAACTGTTCGGTTCCATCCGCTTTGACCGCTTTTTACCCGGCGTGGTGGCTCTTTCGCTGAATTCCGGCGCCTATCTCTGCGAGATCATCCGTTCCGGCATTCAGAGTATTGACGGCGGCCAGACCGAGGCGGCGCGTTCGCTGGGTCTTACCCAGACGCAGAACATGCGCTTCATCGTACTGCCGCAGGCCATCAAGAATATTCTGCCTGCCATCGCCAACGAATTTGTCACCATTATCAAAGAGAGTTCCATTTGCTACACCATCGGCGTCAAAGAGATCATGTTCGCCGTGGCAAGCATCAAGGGCGCGACCTACCGCATCGGCGAACCGCTGATCATCGCGACGCTCGTGTACTTCTGTCTGACGTTCCCGACGTCGAAGATCATCGCCCATTTCGAAAGGAAGATGAGCCGTGGCGACAAACGATAAACTGATCCAGGTCATCGACCTGAAAAAATACTATAAAAAAGGTGAGATCAAGGCGCTTGACGGGATCACGGTCGATATCGACCGCGGCGACGTGATGGTCGTTATCGGGCCTTCCGGCTCCGGCAAATCGACCTTTCTGCGCAGTCTGAACCTCTTGGAACAACCGACCTCCGGCACCATTCTCTTTGAGGGCGTCGATATCACGAACCGCAAGGTCAACCTCAACGTCCACCGGCAGAAAATGGGCATGGTCTTTCAGCATTTCAACCTCTTCCCGCACAAGACCATTCTCGAGAATATGATCCTTGCCCCGGTCGAGGTCAAAAAGGTACCCAAGGATAAGGCCAAGGCCAAGGCGCTTGAACTGCTGGACCGCGTCGGGCTTGCCGACCGCGCCGATACCTATCCCATTCAACTCTCGGGCGGGCAGAAACAGCGCGTTGCCATCGTGCGCGCGCTCGCTATGGAGCCGGACGTAATGCTGTTTGACGAGCCCACAAGCGCCCTCGACCCCGAAATGGTCGGCGAGGTGCTCGACGTTATGCGCCAACTCGCACACGCCGGCATGACGATGGTCGTCGTGACCCACGAGATGGGCTTCGCGCGCGAGGTCGGCAACCGCGTCGTCTTTATGGCGGACGGCAAACTGCTTGAGCAGGGCAGTCCCGACGACATCTTCAACCACCCGCAGAACGAGCGCTTAAAAGATTTCCTTGCAAAGGTGCTGTAATATGAACGAACGCAAACAGGCCGCCGTCGCGTCCGTGGACGCGAGCGCGGCCCTGTATAAACGTCTGTCCGACGAACTGTGGGCTCATCCCGAGTTGTCCCTTAAAGAAACATTTGCGGCGGAGCGTTATTGCAGTGCGCTCCGTGATTTGGGGTTTACCGTGACCGAAAACCTCGGCGGTATTCAAACCGCCTTTTGCGGGGCGTTCGGTCACGGCAGACCCGTTCTCGGCTTTCTTGGCGAATTTGACGCGCTCTCCGGTCTGTCGCAGGCCGCGGGCGAAACGGAGCCGAGACCGCTTCAGGCGGGCGCACCCGGTCACGGCTGCGGTCACAACCTGCTCGGCGTGGCGTCTTTGGCGGCGGCCGTCGCTGTCAAAGAGTATCTGCAAACCACCGGCCGGGAGGGGACGGTCGTCTTTTACGGCTGCCCCGGGGAAGAGGGGGGCTCCGGCAAGGCCTTTCTCGCCCGTGACGGCGCGTGGAAAGAACTTGATGCGGCGCTCACCTGGCACCCCGCCGACGTCAACGAGGTGCGTACCGGCACCAACAATTCGTCCATTCAGGTACTATATAAGTTTCACGGCGTCGCCGCGCACGCGGCCTCCGCGCCCGAACAGGGCAGAAGCGCGCTGGACGCCGTTTCGCTGATGAACGTCGGCGCCCAGTTCCTGCGCGAGCACGTCACGCCCGACTGCCGCGTCCATTATGCGGTGCTGGATACCGGCGGCGCGTCGCCCAACGTCGTGCAGGCCGAAGCGTCCGTCCTCTATATGATCCGCGCCAACAAGGTGCGTGATACCGTCGCGCTGACAAAGCGCGTGGATAAGATCGCCGAGGGCGCTGCCCTGATGACCGAAACGCGGCTTGAGCGCGTGTTCATCGACGGCACGGCTGAGATCGTGCCCAATTTCACGCTCGAAAGCGTGCTGTACCGCAATTTTGAAGAAGTCGGCGTGCCGACGTATACCGACGAAGAAAAGGCGTTTGCGGCGGCCCTGCAAAAAACCGCACCCGCGCAGACGGAAGCGCCCGGTACCGGGGCGCGCTTCGACGCGGAGATCGCGGCGGCCGTGCGTGAAAAGACGAACGGGTTGACGAGCCCGCTCAACGATTTCTTGATGCCGCTCTACCACGGCACGGGCTTCGTGCCCGGCAGCAGCGACGTCGGCGACGTCAGTTGGCAGACCCCCGCCGCGCAGATCGCTGCGGTCACGTGGCCGGCGGGCGCGCAGGGGCACACCTGGCAGACCGTTGCGTGCGGCAAGAGCAGTATCGCCGAAAAGGGGATGCTCACCGCCGCCAAGGTGCTGGCCTGCTCCGCCATTGATCTGTTTGAAGATCCCGCTTTGCTTGCCGAAGCACGGGCGGAGTTCGAGCGGCGCGCCGCGGAAGGGTACGTCTGCCCGATCGAAGAGGGCGCCTCGCCGATCGCCTTATAGTGTAACTTATAGTGTATAAGAAAAAGAGCCCGGCCGGGCTCTTTTTTGATGGGATGAAGTCAGACGCTCAACAGTCCGGCGTCCACCAGATATTGACCGCCGGTGCAGTAGCGCGCTTTGTCGCTCGCGAGGAACAGCACCAGGTTCGCGGTGTCCTCCGGCTCGATCCACGGAACGGGCTGCAGGTTGCCCGCCGAGCGCTCGGCGATCTCGATGGGGGTCATGCCCTCCATGGCGGCAAGCCCGTCGTTCATGGGCGTGTTGACGCCCGTCGGGTGAATGCTCACCACGCGGATATTGTACGGCGCCAGCTCAATCGCCCAGGCCTTTGTCAGACCCGTCAGACCCCATTTCGAGGCCGTATAGTGCGAAAGGCGGTTGCCGCCGCGCAGACCCATCACCGACGAGTTGTTGATGATCACGCCGCTTTTTGCCTCTTTCATATACGGCACCACGCGGCGCGCGACGTTGAACGGCCCTTTGAGGTTGATGTCGATCATGGCGTTCCATTCTTCGTCGGTCATTTTGTCCACTTCTGCGTACGCGCAGATGCCCGCGTTGTTAAACAGAATGTCGATTTTGCCGAACGTCTCGACCGTGCGCTTCACGGCGTCGGTCACGGCTTGATCGTCGCGCACGTCGCCCGCGGCGATCAGACAGCGGCGGCCGAGCGCCTCGACGTCCTCTTTCAGTTGCTTCAGCTCGTCGCTGGTACCGAATTCGTAGGCAGGATACTCGATTTTCTTTGCTACGTCAAACGCCGCGATATCGGCGCCCTCTTTTGCGAGCGCCAGGGCTGTCGCACGCCCCTGACCGTGCGCCGCGCCGGTGATGAATGCGACCTTGTTTTCAAAATCCGCCATCTTACTTCGTCTCCTTTTTATCGTTGATATAACTGTACAGCACGTCGTCCAGCGGGACTTTCGCCACGGTGTTGAAGAGGTTGGTGGCGACCATGATACCCGCAAAGGCGATCAGCGTGGTCAGCGTTTCGTCGTCGTATTTTTCGCGCAGCGCCGTATAGATGCGCTCGTCGATGGCGTGCGGGTCGGCGGTGATCTGCCGCCCGAAATCGGCAAGCAGACGCTCGGTTTCGTTCAGCTGCAGGTCGTGCGGATCCTCGCCCGCGTCCACCAGGATCTTGGTGAAAAACGTGCCGCAGATCAGGCAGTCGTTGCCGGTGGAAATGGAATAACTGAAAATCGTCAGTTCGCGGTCGGTGAAGTGTGCGCGCAGCAGGTCGTACAGCGTGTACCAGTCCATATAGGTCTTAAAGGCGGGCACGTTGTGCAGCAGGGTGCGCTTCATGTTGGTGATGCGGCCGTGTTTGGCGATCTGGTCGTCGTATTCGCGGCGCACCTCCGGTGACGCGGTTTCGTACTCGGTCATGGGTATATAGGCCATGGTGATCCCTCCTTGCCGGGCGGCAAACGTAAAGTCTATAAAACATTGTATATCAATCGGGGGATTTTGCAAGACCTTTCGGCAAATTGGGCGAAAAAATTTGCGTTTTTTCTTGACAGCGAAACGCGCGGGTGCTATAATAACGCCAAATTCAAAAAAGGCTGTGACGAAGACGGCACAGGATCGAAACTCCCAGAGAGCCGGGGACGGTGCAATCCCGGCAGCGAACGTTCTGAACGCCCATCCCTTCCGAGCCGAAAATGCGAACTCTTTTGGATAGTAGCGTTTTCCGTGATTGCTGCGTAAAGGCATAAGGTTTGACAGAACCTGAGTGGCGCGAAAGCGCAATTTGAGTGGTACCGCGGGTATTGAGAAATCAAGCTCGTCTCAAAGCAATTTGAGACGGGCTTTTTGTTTTCCCGTCAAGGAGGATTGGTTATGAGCACACAGACGACACTCTCCCAACTGCACGACATCGCTACCCGTATCAGCGATATGCGCGAAATTCTGGGCTACTCTGTCGAGGAGATGGCCGCGCGCACCGAGGTCACGCCGGACGAGTACCTTGCCTATGAAAGCGGCGAGGTGGACCTGCCGTTCACCTTTATCCACAAGTGCGCACTGGCGTTCGACATCGAGTTGACCGAACTCCTCGAGGGCAGCGATACGCGCCTGCTGTCGTACGCCGTCACCCGCAAGGGGCAGGGCCGGCAGACCGCCAAGGAGGACGGCATCACCATCTCCAACCTGGCGCATAAGTTCAAGGACAAGATCGCCGAGCCGTACTGGGTCAAGTACGAGTACAGCGAGCAGCTGCAAAATCAGCCCATCCATCTGACCAAGCACGCGGGGCAGGAGTTTGATCTGGTGCTTTCCGGTACCCTGCGGGTGCAGGTCGGTGAGAATCAGGAGACCCTGCACGAGGGCGACACCATCTATTACAACAGTTCCACCCCGCACGGCATGATCGCCGTCGACGGCAAGGACTGCGTGTTCCTGGCAGTCGTGCTGCCCGGCGAGGACGTCAAAGAGGCCGACGTGCGCGCCACCGTCGCCGCGGCGCGCAGCGCGCACGAACTGCTGGCCGAAAAGTTCGTGCACGTGGACGTGGACGAAAACGGCGCCCCCGCAAAAGTCACATTCAAGAACGCCGACCGGTTCAACTTCGGCTTTGACGTTGTGGACGCCATCGCCGAAAAGTATCCCGACAAACTGGCGATGCTTCACCTCGATAAGAACAAGAATGAACGCCGCTTTACTTTCAAAGAGATCAAAAAAGAGAGCAACCGCGTCGCCAACTATTTCCGCTCGCTCGGCATCGGCAGGGGCGATAAGGTGATGTTGGTGCTCAAGCGGCACTATCAGTTCTGGTTCGCGATGGTCGCGCTGCACAAACTCGGCGCGATCGCCATCCCCGCCACCTATCTGCTCAAAGAGCACGACTTTATCTACCGCTACGATTCCGCCTCCGTCAAGGCCATCGTCTGCACCGCCGACGGCGACGTTGCTTCTATTGCCGAGACCGCCGCGGCGCAGTGCCCGAGCGTGGAACTCAAGATCCTCGTCGGCGGCAGCCGCCCCGGCTGGCACGATTTCAATACCGAGTACCCGCTCTTCTCCAGCGTGTTTGCCCGCACGCCCGACACGCCCTGCGGCAGCGACGCGGCGCTTATGTTCTTCTCCAGCGGCACCACCGGCAACCCCAAGATGGTGGAGCACGCCCACACCTACGCGCTTGGCCATTTCTTGACCGCCAAATACTGGCATTGCTGCGAGCCGGACGGCCTGCACCTTACCATCAGCGACACCGGCTGGGGCAAGTCGCTGTGGGGCA
>CADBON010000109.1 GCA_902796315.1 Oscillospiraceae bacterium
GTGGCGCGGCGTGTCGGCAAAGGGCGCGTCGTCGCGCAGGTTGCCCAGCAGGTACGCCCGTTTGCAGTAAAAGTCGCAGGGGTAGAGCTCGCCGCCGCTTTCGACCGTGAAATAGCGGCCGCAAACGCCGCTCATGGCGCAGTTTTCGGGCGGACAGCCAAACAGCATGGAAAGATAGTTGTCAAAGGCGCGGACAGAAACGTACGTACCCTTTTGGAAATCGTCGTACCAAAGGTCGAACAGCGTTTTCAGAAATTGCGCGTAGCGTTCGGACGACAGTTTCGCGCCGCTCTCCCCCTCGTCAATCAGCGGCACGAACTGCAAATAGCGCAGGCCGTTCCGCTTGAAAAAGGCGTAGTTGGCGGCTATTTCCGACGCACTTTCGTCGGTCACGACGGACAGCACGTTAAACTCCACGCCGTGCCGCCGCAAGAGATCGGCCGCCCCCATCACGCGGTCGAACACGCTTTCGCCCTTCGGCCCGCGGCGGTAGCGGTCAAAGGTCGCGCGGTCGCCGTCGATCGAAAGACCGACCAAAAAGTCATTCTCTTTGAAGAAGGCGGCGAAATCGTCGTCCAGCAGCAGGCCGTTCGTTTGAAAGCCGAACGACAGACGCGTGTGCGGCGCGACGGAATCGCGCACCGTGCGCACGAAATCGCGGTAAAAGTCAAGGCCCGCAAGCGTCGGCTCGCCGCCCTGAAAGGCGATCGACAAAAACCGGGGCGCGGCAAGCCGCAGTTTTTCGGCCAGCACGCCGACCGTTTCGGCGCTCATCACGCCGCAAGGGGCGCGGTCGCGCTCCCCGTCGGTCGCGCGGTAAAAACAGTAATCGCACGCCATATTGCACGCCGAGGAGACCGGCTTGATCAGCAGCGAGAGAGATTCCACGCCCGGCTCCTTTCTCACAAGTTGTCGCGCACGGGGTCGAAGCGCGTCCAGAAATCGACGCCCCACGGGTGCTCGCGCTCGTGCCACGCGTCGCGCAGGGCGAGCATACGCGCGCGCAGTTCCTGCACTTTGCCGCGGTACTGCGGGTCGCCCGCAAGGTTGCGCGTTTCGGCGGGGTCGTTCTTGAGATCGTATAAAAACGTCCATTTGTCGCCCGGACCGTCGCCGTTGCGGTATTCGATCAGTTTGAATTCGCGGTCCTTGACGCCGCGCACGTATTTGTCAAAAATGAGGTACAGCTCGTCGCGCGGGGCAAACGCGGTTTCGCTTCTGAAAAGCGGTGCGAAGCTGCGCCCCTCGACCGAGTCGGGTACGGCGACGCCCGTCAGTTCGCACAGCGTCGGGAACACGTCGAACAGATAGACGAACGAATCGTCGGTCTTGTTTCGGGGGATGCCCGGCCCGCAGAAGATCAGCGGAACGCGCACGCCGTGCTCGTAGATATCCTCCTTGCCCAGCCAGCCGTGCTGACCGACGGCAAGCCCGTTGTCGCCGGTGAAGACGATGAGGGTGTTTTCCTCCTCGCCGCTGTCGCGCAGGGCGTCCAAAAGCCGCCCGATCTCATCATCGAGGTGGGTGATCATGGCGTAGTAATCGGCGATCTGCTCCCTGATCTCATCGGGGTCGCGCGGGTAGGCCGCCAGATGCTCGTCGCGGTGCACCATGAGGGGGTAATTCGTTTCGATCTGCTCGCGGAAGTTTTCGGGCAGGGTGATATCCTCGGCCTTATACATCTGCCGAAAGCGGTCGGGCATGGTGCGCGGGTCGTGCGGCGCAAGGTACGCGAGGTAGAGGAAAAACGGCTTGTCGCCCCCCGCGTTCTTGTGCAGCATTTCGATCGCCGCGTCGGTCAGCAGTTCGCTGGAATGCTTGCCCGGCTCAAACTCGTCGCAATGGACCTTCAGCACCTCGTTGCCGCTGAAAAAATCCACGACGAAGTTGATGACGTTGTCGTATTCGCCCGTTTCGTCATAGCGGCTGGTCGGCACGTTCCAATGGTCCCACATCCCGCCGAAAAAGATCTTGGCGCCCTGCGTGAAACTGCGGGCGTAGGCGGGACAGCCGTTGTGCCATTTGCCCAGGCCCACCGTTTCATAGCCGTTGTTTTTGAA
>CADBON010000110.1 GCA_902796315.1 Oscillospiraceae bacterium
CGAGGCGTATTTTGCCGCGCCGGAATTTTCGTGCGATAATGCGGCGGGCATCGCTTTTCTGACCGCGAAAGGACTGTAATATGGAATCGGTTTCCCCGACGGCGAAAACCGTAACCGAACTGAATACGTATGTAAAAAACCTGCTGGACGGCGACGAGAACCTGACGGCGGTTTTTGTGACGGGTGAAATCTCCAATTTCAGCCGATACGCGAGCGGTCATCTCTATCTCACGCTCAAGGACGAGAACGCCGCCATTCGCGCGGTGATGTTTGCGGGTTACGCGGAACGCCTGCGCTTTGAGCCCGAGGACGGGATGAAAGTGTTGGTGTTCGGCTCGGTGTCGCTGTACCCGAAAAGCGGCGGCTATCAGTTGTATATCAAGGCCATGCAGCCTGACGGGTTGGGTGCGCTGCACCTCGCGTTTGAAAAACTGAAAGAACGCTTTCGTCAAGAGGGGCTTTTTGATGAGGAGCGCAAACGCCCCATTCCGAAATTTCCGCAACGTGTCGGTGTGGTCACGTCCGGTTCCGGCGCCGCCGTACGCGATATCTTCAACGTGCTCGGCCGGCGTTACCCGTCCGCACAGGTCATTCTGCGCCCCGTGCAGGTGCAGGGGGAGGGGGCCGCGAAAGAGATCGCCGACGCGATCGCCCTCTTTAACCGCGAAAGCGCCGCCGACGTATTGATCGTCGGTCGCGGCGGCGGTTCCATTGAGGATTTGTGGGCATTTAACGAGGAGCCGGTCGCCCGTGCGGTCGCCGCTTCCAAAATCCCGGTCATTTCCGCCGTCGGTCATGAGACCGATTTCACGATCTGCGATTTCGTTGCCGATCTGCGCGCGCCGACGCCGTCCGCCGCGGCGGAACTCGCGGTGCCCGACGTGCGTGAATTGTACGCGCGGCTTGAGACCGCGCGGAGGAATCTGCTTGCCTATACCGCCGGCTCATTGGACGCCCGGCAAAAAACGCTGGAAGCGCTCTCGCGCCGTCTCTCGCTCGTACACCCGCAGAAACGGCTGGAAGATGATCGCCGTCGCCTTCTTTACGACGCCGAGCGGCTCGGCACGCTCGCGCGCGCCCGCACCGATGCCGAGCGCGCACGCTTTTCGAATCTTGCGGGGCGGCTCAACGCCCTCAGTCCGCTGGGCGTTATCGCACGCGGTTACGCCATGGTTTACCGCGACGGCAAAACCGTGACACGCGCGGCTGACGTCGCTGTCGGCGACAAACTGACGCTGCGTTTGAGCGACGGCGAAGTGCCGACGGTCGTGACCGAATAAAACGGAGGTACCGATATGGATAAAACGTACGAACAGTCGCTTGCGCGGCTTGAAGAAATCGTTGCCAAACTCGAAGAGGGCGGCCTCTCGCTGGACGAGACGCTGGCGCTCTTTGCCGAGGGAACGCAGATCATCGGCGCTTGCAGCAAAACGCTGGATGAGGCCGAGCAGAAAATCTATAAAATGACGGAGGACGGAGCCCTGCATGAACAGTAAGATAGCTCGTTTTTCCGATATGATCGAAAGTCGCCTGTATGACTATTTCGAGCCGTGCAGGGACGAATACCGTTTGCTGTTCGACGCCATGTCCTACAGCGTGAAAAGCGGCGGCAAACGCGTGCGCCCGCTGCTGACGCTGCTCTTTTGCGACGCCTGCGGCGGCGAGCCGGAACGCGCTCTACCGTTGGCAGTCGCGGTCGAATATATCCACACCTATTCGCTTATCCACGACGATCTGCCCTGTATGGACGACAGCGACCTGCGCCGCGGACGTCCGTCCAACCATAAGGTGTTCGGCGAGGCCTATGCGCTGTTGGCGGGCGACGGTCTTTTGACGGCCGCTTTTGAAGTGATTGCCGCGGGTGCCGACGAGGGCGCCTACGGATATGACGTCGCTTCCCGCGCAACGCACGCGCTTGCGCGTCTTGCCGGCCCGCGCGGTATGGTGGGCGGTCAGGTGATCGATCTGCTGAGTGAAAACAAGTCGATCGATATTGACACGCTGACGTTGATGGACGAGCGCAAGACCGCTGATCTGATCGAGGCGGCGTGCACGCTCGGCTGTTTGTGCGCGGGCGCGTCCGACGAACAGTTGAACGCCGCCGCTGCGTACGCGCGCGCCCTCGGCGTGGCGTTCCAAATCAAAGACGATCTGCTGGACGTTTCCGGCTCCGCCGCCGTGTTGGGCAAACCCGTCGGCGCGGATGCCGCACACGAAAAATCAACGTACACGGCGCTGTTGGGCGTCGAGAAATGCAATGCCCTTGTCACGGAACTGACGGAGAACGCTCTTGCTGCGCTGGATGCGTTCGCGCAAAGCGACGCGCTGCGCGAATTTACTACATCACTCGCCAATCGGGAAAACTAAACTATGGAACACACTTTGCTGGAAAAAATTCAATCTCCGGCGGACGTTAAGAAACTGGAACCCGAGCAGCTGCCGCAGCTTGCGGCCGAACTGCGCGATACGATTCTGACGACGGTCGGCGCCAACGGCGGACACCTTGCCTCCAATCTGGGCTCGGTGGAGTTGACCATTGCCCTGCACCGCGTTTTTCATTCGCCCGAGGATAAAATCATTTGGGACGTCGGCCATCAGGCCTACGCCCATAAACTGCTGACCGGGCGTTACGACCGCTTCTGTACGCTGCGGCGTGAAAACGGTATTTCCGGTTTTACGCGCCCTAACGAAAGTGAGCACGATATCGTCTACAGCGGCCACAGCAGCACGGCGATCTCCACCGCCCTGGGCATCGCCGCGGCGAACGTGGTCGGCGGCAAAAAGAACTACGCCGTTGCCGTCGTGGGGGACGGGGCGCTGACGGGCGGCCTGGTGTACGAGGCGCTCAACAACGCCGGGCGTATGAAGAACGCACGGCTGATCATCATTTTGAATGATAACGGGATGTCCATTTCCCGCAACGTCGGCCATTTGGCGAAAAACCTTGCCGTCATGCGCTCGCGTTCCGGCTATTTTCGCATGAAGGCCGCCGCCGAGCGCGCGATCTCCAAACTGCCGCTGATCGGGCGCCCGCTTGCCAACCGACTGTTCAAGTTAAAGACCGACGTCAAAAACATGATCTATCAAAGCAATTTCTTTGAGGATATGGGCGTGCGGTACATGGGCCCCATCGACGGGCACAATATTTCACAACTCTGCGACGCGCTGGAGGGCGCGAAACTCGTACACGCCCCCGTGCTGCTGCATATCAATACCGTAAAAGGCAAGGGATACGCGCCGGCCGAGGAGCGGCCGTCCGAATTCCACGGTGTGCCGCCGTTCGACGTGGCGACCGGCACCTTGCCGGAGCACGGCTGTACGTACTCCGAACGCTTCGGTGAGTTTGTGTTCACACAGGCAGCCAAGGATAAGCGCATTTGCGCCATTACAGCGGCGATGTCGCTCGGTACGGGGTTGAAAAAGTTCTCCGAAACCTATCCCGAACGCTTCTTTGATGTCGGTATTGCCGAGGAACACGCGCTGCCGTATGCGCTTGGCCTTGCCAAGAGCGGTATGCTGCCGGTTTTCGTCGTGTATTCGACGTTTTTGCAGCGTTGTTATGATCAGATCTTACACGATTGCGCCCTGCAGCAGTCGAAAATGATCATTGCCGTGGATCGCGCAGGCATTGTCGGCGAGGACGGCGAAACCCACAACGGTCTTTTTGACCCCTCGTTCTTTAACGGCGTTCCGAATATTGCCGTTTGGTCGCCCTGTACGTACGGGGAGCTGGATAAGTGCTTTGTCAACGCGCTCTATCACAGCGAGGGGCCGTCCGTCATCCGTTACCCACGCGGGTCAGAACCTGCCGTGCCTGCCGATTTTGAGGTGACCGGCAACGCTTATGACGTCTACGGCGACCCCGCCGCCGAAATCGCCATCGTGACGTACGGGCGGCTGTTTGCCGCCGCTGCCGACGCTCTTGCGCGCTTAAAAGAGCGGGGCGTGAACGTCAAGATCTTGAAACTGAACCGCATCGTGCCGATCGCGGCGACCGCCTACGAAGAACTGGACGGCGTCAAAGAGGTCTATTTCTTTGAAGAGGCCGTCCGCGGGGGTGGCATCGGGGAGAGTTTCGGCAGTTATCTGCTGGAGCACGGCCTTTCGCCGCAGTTTCGCCTGAAGGCGATCTCCAACGGGTTTGTCAAACAGGGCAAGTCGGCCGATCTTCTTGCCGAGTTCGGCCTTGACAGCGACGGTATGGTCCGCGCCGTGAAAGAGGGTGCCGACCGTGCGTGAGAAAACGCGGCTGGACGCCGCCGTCGCCGCTCGCGGCCTGACCGAAAGCCGCGAAAAAGCAAAAGCGCTGATCATGGCGGGCTCCGTCTACGTCAACGGACAGAAAGAGAGTAAAGCGGGCCGCGAAGTCCTTCCCAACGATACGATCGAGATCCGCGGCGGTACGCTGCCCTACGTCAGCCGCGGCGGTTTGAAGTTGGAGCGCGCGCTGCAAGTCTTTCCACTGGACCTTGACGGCAAGCTCTGCCTTGACGTCGGCGCATCAACGGGTGGTTTTACAGACTGTATGCTGCAAAACGGGGCGGCGAAAGTGTATGCCATCGACGTCGGCTACGGCCAACTTGCGTGGAAATTGCGCAATGACCCACGCGTTGTGAATCTTGAGCGCACCAATTTCCGCTACGTGACGCGGGAGCAGGTTCCCGAGCCGATCGATTTTGCCTCTGCGGATGTCGCGTTTATTTCGCTCCGGTTGATATTGCCGGTCATGTACGACTTGCTCCGGGCAGACGGCGAAGCGGTGTGCCTGGTGAAGCCCCAGTTTGAGGCGGGGCGTGAAAAGGTCGGCAAGCACGGCGTTGTGCGCGATCCCGCCGTTCATCAAGAGGTGATTCTTTCGGTCGCTTCATTTGCGGCCGACCTCGGCTTTTGTGTTCGCGGGCTTGACCATTCGCCGATCAAAGGGCCGGAGGGCAATATCGAGTATCTGCTGTATCTTCAAAAAGGGGACGGGCCTTCCGGTCTCGGCGACCTGACGCAAGCCGCCGCTGAGGTCGTCGCCCGTTCGCACGAAACGCTGGATAAGGAAAAGGGGGATTTTGCGTGACCGTTACCGTGATTCCCAATATGACCCGCAGCGCCGCCTACGAGGTGACCTCCGCCGTGTTGGACGAGTTATCGCGAATGGGGTGCCCCGTGCTGATGGAACCGGCGCTTGAAGCGCATTTCGGCGCGCGTGACGCTCTGACCTACACGCCGAACGAACAGGCGCTGACGTCCTGCGACGTCGTTCTTTCCGTCGGCGGTGACGGTACGTTTATCAACGCCGCGAAACTTGCTTCCGTGCACGGCAAACCGATTCTGTGCGTCAACGCGGGCAAACTTGCGTATCTCGCCGCTATCGAGAGCGACGAACTCGACTTGCTGCAAAAACTCGTTACGGGCGATTTCGTCACCGAGCGCCGAATGATGCTGACCGCTTCCATTGTGGATGAAAACGGCAGCGAATGTTTCCGTGAAGATTGCGTCAACGACGCCGTTATTTCCCGCGGGTCAAAGATCCGGGTGCAGAAACTTTGCCTGCACTGCAACGGCGCGCCGCTGATCGATTACCTTGCCGACGGCGTTATCGTTTCGACGCCGACGGGGTCCACCGCTTACTCTCTGTCAGCGGGCGGTCCGCTTGTACAGCCGGGTGTCGACAGTCTTTTGGTAACGCCGATCTGCCCGCACAGTCTGTTTTCCCGCGCCATTGTTTTGGACGGCGATTCCGTCGTCGAGATCGACAGCGGCGGCGCGGGGGAGACGGCGCTTTCCTGTGACGGGCAGGAGGCGGTCACCGTGCCGCAGGGCTCGCGCCTTGTGGTGCGCAAATCCGAGGCGACCGTCTCGTTTATCCATTTGAAAAACGATACCTTTATCGATATTCTCAATAAAAAACTTTCCGGAATTGGGTGACGACATGAAAAAAGACAGACACAGTGTGATTTTGGAATTGATCCGGGATTACGACGTGGCCACGCAGGAAGAACTGCTTGTGCTGCTGCGTGAACGCGGTTTTCGTGTGACGCAGGCGACCGTTTCGCGCGACGTCAAGGATCTGCGCCTTGTCAAAACGCTGACCTCCAACGGCATTTACAAATATATGCCCGAAACCGCGCCTGCGCACAGTTATAACGATATGTTCGACGTGCTGTTCAAGACCTCGCTGACAAAGGTCGACTGCGCGGGGAACATCTGCGTCATTCGCTGCTCGCCCGGTCTTGCGGGTGCGGCCTGCGCGACGATCGACGCTTTGGGTCTTGAAGAGATTGTCGGCACCATCGCCGGTGACGACACCATCTTTATGCTCTGCCGTACACCGGAACAGGCGAAAGAACTCGTTGCCAGTCTCAGCCAGAAGATCCGTAACTAAGTAGGAGAGGCCTATGCTGTCCGTTCTGACCATTCATAATATCGCCATCATCGAAAGCGCCGAGATCGAGTTTTCCCGGGGCTTGCACGTGCTGACCGGCGAAACGGGCGCGGGCAAATCCATTATTCTCGATTCCATCGGTGCGGTGCTCGGCTACCGCACGTCGCGCGAACTGATCCGCACGGGTGAAAAGAGTGCCGAAGTGACCGCGTTGTTTACGGATGTCAGACCCGAGGTGCACGCGCTCATTGACGAACTCGGCCTGCCGCAGAGCGGCGACGGCTCCGTCCTGATCTCTCGTTCGCTGACTGCCGACCGCGGCGTTTGCCGCGTGAACGGCGCTGTCACGACCGTCGGCATTCTGCGGCGCCTCGGGGACGAATTGATCCTCATCCACGGTCAACAAGACAACCGTGAACTGCTTGATGAGGGAATGCATCTGATGACGCTTGACGCCATGGCGAACGACGGCAATGAACGGGCGGTATTTGAATCGGCATACCGCGCCTATCTTGAAAAGCGCGACAAACTGCGCAAACTCAGCGAAGGACGCGAAGCGCTTGAACGCGAGGCGGATATGCTGTCATACCGTATCGACGAACTCGAAAAAGCGGACGTCCGGCCCGGCGAGTGGGAAAAACTGCGCGAGCGTTTTCGCGAGATGGATAATTTCGAAAAACTGCAGACCGCCTACGCCGCCGCGTCACAGGCGCTTGGCGGGGGCGATGAGTTCGGCGGAGCGGCATCGCTTACGTCGGACGCCTGCCGCGAAATGAAAGGGATCGCCGACTGTTCCGCCAAGGCGAAAGAACTTGCGGAACGGCTCGAAAGCGTCTATTACGAATTGAACGACGTTGCCGATACCATCGGCGGCCTTTGCGAAGGCGAAGGCTTTACCGAGGCCGAACGCGAAGCGGTGCAGAACCGCCTTGACCTTCTGCTTCGCTTAAGCCGCAAATACGGCGCCACAGAGGAGGAGATGCTTGCCTCGCTCGATGAAGCGCGCCGTCAGCGGGAAGAGATCAGTTTTTCGGACGAAAAGCTCGAACAACTGCGCGCCGAGACCGAGGCCGCGCTGCGGTCCGCCGAAAAAGCGGCGGCCGTCCTTTCGGAGCGCCGTCATCAGGCGGCCGTCGGGTTTACCGAGCGCGTGACGAAAGAACTGCGGGATCTCGATATGCCGAACGTGCGTTTTGAGGTGCGGTTCGGTTCCTGCGACCTCTGCGAAACGGGCGTCGATACCGTGTCGTTCCTCATTTCCGCCAACGTCGGCGAGGAGCCCAAACCCCTTGCCAAGATCGCCAGCGGCGGCGAACTGTCGCGCATTATGCTTGCCATCAAGACCGTGACGGCCGATCGCGACAAGACCGAAACAGTGATTTTCGACGAGATCGACGCCGGCATCAGCGGCCGCGCCGCTGACCGCGTCGCCCATAAACTCAGCCGCGTCGCCGATGGGCGGCAGGTCATCTGCGTCACGCATTTGGCGCAGATCGCCGCCTTTGCCGACGCCCATTATCAAATCTCAAAAACGACCCGTGACGGGAAGACCTACACCAACGTCACCCCGCTGGACGACGACGGCCGCGCCCGTGAACTTGCACGTATCACGGGCGGCGTGGAGCCGACCGAAACCCAGTTGCGCGGCGCGCGTGAACTTCTTGCCCGGGCAAAGGAGGAAAAACAATGAAAATCGGTCTGTGCAGAGAACTCGATGAATTTTCGATCGTTGAACTGGCGCAAGCCGCCGGCGCGGATTATCTCGAAGTCGCCTTCGGGAATTTCGTGTACTGGGACGACGCCAAACTGGAAGAGTGCCTGGCGCATATGAAGGCCATCGGCTTCCCGTGCCTGGTCGCCAAGAATTTCCTCTCGGGCAAGTTGACGCTCACGGGCGAAAACGCGGATTTTGATGAACTGGACGCCTATCTTGCCCGCGGCTTTGAGTGGGCGGGCAAGTTCGGTCTTCAAAAGGTGGTTTTCGGCAGCGGCTCCTACCGCAACTGTCCGGACGGTTTCCCGAAAGAAAAGGCCGCGGAGCAGATCGTCACGTTTGCCCGCCTTGCCGCGAAGTACGCCGCCAAAATCGGCGCCGTGGTCGCGTTTGAGCCGCTTTCTTTCAATGAATCGAATATGATCCATACGGTCGAGGACGGCGCGTCTTTCGCCGCGGCGACGGGCTGCACCAACGTCGGCACCATTGCGGATCTGTATCATATGGTCAACAATCAGGACGCGGTCGAAAACATCGGCCGTTTCCCGGGAAAACTCCTGCACGGTCATATCCGCGACCCGCTGGGTCGTTCCTTCCCGCTGCCGACCGATTCCGACGA
>CADBON010000111.1 GCA_902796315.1 Oscillospiraceae bacterium
CGCTGCGTGCAGGGGAAACTGACCGACCACTATGACCCGCGCACAAAGATAATCGCGCTCTCGCCCGAGGTGTTCAATAACCCCTCGATTGCTGCCGTCGGCATTGCCTGCCACGAGGCGGGGCACGCCGCACAGCACGCCGAGAATTACGGCCCGATTAAGGTCCGCAATCTGATTTTGCCGGTTTGCAACGTCGGCTCTTCGCTGTCGTTCCCGCTGATTATTATCGGTCTGCTGTTCTTCAGCGGCAGTTCCATCGGCGGTACGCTGGTATGGGCGGGCATTCTGCTGTACGCGTTCGTCGCGGTGTTCCAGCTGGTTACGCTCCCCGTTGAGTTCAACGCCAGCAACCGCGCGTTACAGGTCATTGAGAACAACGGCCTATTGAATTACGAAGAAAAGACAGGCGCCGCGCGCGTTCTTCGCGCCGCCGCCATGACCTACGTTGCCGCTCTTGCCGTGAGTCTTGTGCAGCTGCTGCGCCTGATTCTCGTGTTCGGCAGACGCAATCGATAATGAACGACCCGCGGCAGGCCGCCTTTGCGGTGTTGACAAAAATGCAGAAAAGCGGGGCCTACAGTACCCTTGCCGTTGACAGTGCTGCCGGAGCGTTTGGCGCCGACAGCACTGCTCGCGCTTTTTTCACAAAACTGGTGTATGGCGTTACCGAACGGCAAATCACGCTTGATTACGTTTTTTCACGCTATCTTACGAAGCCTATCAAGACGCTCAAGCCCGAGGTGCTGACCGCGCTGCGGATGGGTACCTATCAACTTCTGTATCTTGAACGCGTGCCGGATTCCGCCGCCGTCAACGAGAGCGTAAAGCTTATTAAAGAGAACGGGTTTGCCTTTGCCGCCGGTCTTGTGAATGCGGTGCTTCGCAACGTTGCCCGCGACGGCGCGAATCTGCCGCAAGGGGATGAGCCGAACGCACTTTCCGTTCGCTATTCCGCTCCCGTGGAGCTTGTCAACCTGTTGTGCCACCATTACGGCCGTGAGAACACCGAGCGCTTTTTGCAGAGCGCGCTCGAGCCGAAACGGCAGACCGTCCACGTCAACACCCTGAAAACCACGCCACAAGCGCTTATGGAACACTTGCAAAGCGAAGGCGTGGAGTGTGAACCCACGCGCCTGCCCGATGCTCTCTATGTTTCCGGCTCGCTGACCGCGCTGACCGCTTATGCGGAAGGCCTGTTCCATACCGAGGACGTCGCGTCGCAGTTGTGCGCGCAAACGCTTGCACTGAAACCGGGCGACACCTTTATCGACCTCTGTGCCGCGCCGGGCGGCAAGACCTTCACCGCCGCCGAACTGATGCACGACGAGGGAACGGTGATTGCCTGCGAACTGCACCCGCAGCGCGCCGAATTGATCCGGCAGGGGGCAGAGCGACTAGGACTGACCTGTGTTCAAACAAAAGTCGCAGACGCCGCCGAATTCGATCCCGATCTGCCCGAAGCGGACGCCGTTCTGTGCGACGTGCCGTGCTCCGGTCTCGGTGTGATCGGCAAAAAGCCGGAAATCAAATACAAAAACCTGGACGACGTGAAGGAATTGCTTCCCGTGCAGTTCGCTATCTTGTGCACCGGCTCACGCTATGTGAAACACGGTGGGCGGCTGGTCTATTCCACCTGCTCGGTCAACCCCGCTGAAAACCGCAAGATCTGCGACAAATTTCTCGCACAAGCGCCCGAGTTCCACACCGTGCCGGTATTGCCCGACGAGCCCCGCGCCGTCGATGAGGGCGACTATATCACACTGTTTCCGCATATCCATTCCTGTGACGGTTTCTTTATCGCCGCATTTGAAAGAGATTGAAGACGATGGAAAAAAAAGATATTTTATCTTTCAATTACGATGAGCTCGGTGCTTCGCTCGGGGAGCTCGGTCTGCCGCGCTATCGCACCGCCCAGGTATATGATTGGCTGCACAAGAAATGCGTATCTTCGTTTGACGAGATGACGAACCTCAGCCGCGATCTGCGGGCAAAGCTCAACGAGAATTACGTTCTTTTTCCGTGTCATATTGAAAAAAAGCTCGTTTCCTGCTATGATGGTACGGTAAAATATCTGTTCCGCGTGATGGACGGCGAGTATCTTGAATGCGTGGTCATGAAGTACAAATACGGCCGCACGATCTGCATCTCGACACAGGTCGGCTGTAAAATGGGCTGTGCGTTCTGCGCGTCGGGTATCGGCGGTTTTCGCCGCAATCTTGCACCGTCGGAAATGCTCGGTCAGATCTATACCGCGCAGCGCGACCTCGGCGAGCGCATCTCGCGCATCGTGCTGATGGGGATGGGTGAACCGCTCGACAACTTTGACAATGTGATGAAGTTTTTACAGTTGGTTTCCGATGAGCGGGGTCTGAATATCGGGATGCGGCACATCTCCCTTTCGACAAGCGGTATCGTCCCGCGCATCTACGACCTGCTCGAACGTGATTTGCAGTTGACTCTTTCGGTTTCGCTCCACGCACCGAACGACGAGATACGCTCCGCCATTATGCCGGTCAACAAGAGTTGGAACGTGGAAGAACTCTTGACCGCCTGCCGTACTTACGCTGAAAAAACGTCGCGGCGTATCTCGTTTGAATATGCCATGATGAAGGACGTCAACGACACGCCTGCCTGCGCCGAGGAATTGGCGGCGCGGCTGAAAGGTCTGTTGTGCCACGTCAATCTGATCCCCGCCAACGAAGTAGCCGAAAAACCGCACGCACGCAGTTCCGACGAGAGTATCCGCCGCTTCTGCGCCGTGCTTGAGAGGAACGGCGTAGCCGTCACGGTACGGCGAACGCTGGGTTCCGATATAAACGCCTCCTGCGGGCAATTACGCAGAAAACAACTAACCGAAGACCAAGAACGAGGTGATCGTCCGTGAAAGTTTACGCACAATCCGATATCGGAAAAGCACGCGAGTCCAACCAGGACGCGTACCGTGCCGGTGAGATCGGTCTGCAGACCGCATATGCCGTCGTTTGCGACGGTATGGGCGGCGTAGCCGGAGGGCAAATAGCCGGACGGCTGTGCGCCGATACCGTTGCCGAGCGCATTTTGACCGGGTACCGCAAGGGAATGAGTTACAGTTCGGTCAAAAACCTGCTGATGACCGCGATCGAGGATGCCAACACCGCCGTCTTGACGCGCGCGCAAACAGACGAACTGCCCGGTATGGGCACGACCGTCGTGGCCGCGCTCGTTGAAGAGGGGAGCGCCGTTATCGCCCACGTCGGCGACAGCCGCATTTACCGCTTCGGCGAAAACGAGTTCAAGCAGCTTACAAAAGACCACTCTGTCGTGCAGTATCTTGTCGACACGGGCAAGATCACACCCGAAATGGCAAGGACACACCCCGACCGCAACATCATCACCCGCGCGGTCGGCGTCGGCAAATACGTGGAGGTGCAGTTGGATAATACCGAACTGCGCAAAGGGGAGGTCCTTCTGCTGTGCACGGACGGCTTGACCGGCTGTGTAGAAGACGAAGAAATCTCGCGCATCGTTCGCGAAACGCCGATCGAAAAGGTCTGTGAAACGCTTGTAAACGCCGCGAACGACGCGGGCGGTAAAGATAACATTACCGCGGTGCTGATTACGGAAGGGGAGTGACGAGATGGAAAACTACGTAGGAAAACGGTTAGACGGCCGTTATGAGATGCAAGAAGTCATCGGCGTCGGCGGTATGGCCGTCGTCTATAAAGCCTATGACAGTATTGACGACCGCACGGTCGCCGTTAAAGTGCTTAAAGACGAATACCTCGCCAACGAGGAGTTCCGCCGCCGGTTTAAGAACGAGTCCAAGGCAATCGCCGTACTGTCGCACCCCAACATCGTGAAGGTGTATGACGTCAGTTTCGGCGACCGCTTGCAGTATATCGTGATGGAGTATATCGAGGGCATCACCCTCAAAGAGTACATCGAGCAAAAGGGCGTACTGGACTGGAACGAAGCGCTGTATTTCGTCATTCAGGTCCTGCGTGCGCTGCAGCATGCCCATGACAAGGGGATCGTCCACCGTGACATCAAGCCGCAAAACATCATGCTGTTGCAAAATGGCACCATCAAAGTTGCTGATTTCGGTATTGCGCGCTTTAATCACGGCGAAACCAAGACTCTCTCCGAAAAGGCCATCGGCTCCGTTCATTATATGAGCCCCGAGCAGGCCAAGGGCGAGATCACCGACGAAAAGAGCGACCTGTATTCGGTCGGCGTCATGCTTTATGAGATGTTGACCGGCAAACTGCCGTTCGAGGCAGAAAACGCCGTTTCTGTCGCGCTGATGCAGGTACAGTCCGAGGCAACACCCCCGCGTTCCATCAACGAGAGCATCCCCATCGGCTTCGAGCAAATCACGATGAAGGCCATGCAGAAAGCGCCGAAAGAGCGCTACCAGTCCGCTGCGGAAATGCTGCGTGATCTGGAACAGCTGCGCGGCAATCCCATGATCAAGTTCGACTATCCGACCTATCATGTCGACAGCGAGCCGACGCGCTACATCGGCCGCATTCAAACGAGCGAAAATGCTGTCGGTTCCTCGCGTACAAAAGAGACATCCTCGACGTCCGCCGAACCGAAAAAACAGATGCCCGCGCCTGTCCGCCCCATCCGTCCCGTCCCGCCCGTCGAGACCGAGAACGTCGTCAGCGACGTGGAGCCGCAAAAACGGAAACTGAACAACAAGGCTATCGCCGCTATATGCGGTGCCGGCGCTGCCGTTGTGATCGCGCTGATCGTGCTGATCATTGCATTTGCCGGACCGAAGAAGATACGCGTAGACAAATTTGTCGGTCTGAATTACGAGACCGAAATCAAAAACAACCCCGAGTATACGGATAAATTCGTGTTCGAGACACACTACGTTCCCTCCGATCAGACGGCCGGCCTCGTCATTGAGCAGAAACCCGACGCGAACGTAAAGGTGAAAAAAGGTTCGACCGTTGTTCTGAATATCGCCTCGAACGGAACGGGCACCGAGATCCCCGATTTCACGGGTCAGAATTACCGTCAGGCGCAAGCAACGCTGGAAGGTCTCGGATTCAGCGTGATCGTTGTACCCGACACCTCCACGCAGATGACCGTCGGCAGCGTTGTGCGCACCAGCCCCGCCGCAAACGAAATCGCCATCGCCGGCGAGACCGTGACCATCTATTATGCTGCTGACAGCAGCGCCGAAAACATGGTAAAAATGCCCAGTCTTACGGGCAAATCGCTTGACGAAGCAATGAAACTGCTCTCCGAAAGCGGACTCACGCTCGGCAAGACCGAAGAACAGGACAGCAGCGTCAAACAGAACTACGTCATTGAGCAGTCGCCCGAGAGCGGCGTCCCCATCGAGAGGGGATCGGCGGTCATTCTGACCGTCAGCAGCGGCCGCATCCCCGCCGAAAGGCAGATTGCCCTGCCGAGCGGCAACACGGTCGTCACCCTGCGCACCGAACTGGACGGTACAACCGTCGCCACCGAATCGGTCGACCTGGCCGCCGCCTCGACTTACACCGTGCGCGTCAGCGGCAGTTCCAAAGATTCGCGCCTTGTCGTGTACCTTGACGACCGCGTTCTGTATGAGGCATCTGTCAACTTCTCGCGCAGCCCTGCTTCCTTTACAAACGAAGCGAATCACAAGGGTTCTATCACGTTCTATGTAAACGTTATCGGCAAAATGCGCGACGAGGGTTATAAGATCCTGCGCGACGCGGGGTACGCCAACGTCGTGTTTGAGCCGTTCCCGACAACGGATGCCCCCGACGGGTCGATCGTCGAACAATCGCCGGCTGCGGACAGCTCGCCGCATCTTGATAAAAACACGACCATTACGCTGAAGATCGCGGATAACAAAACGCCGCCTACAGAGGAACCCGTTTCCGAGCAGCCACAGTTGTCGGAGCCCGAGACGGAGGCCCTTCCTACCGAAACCGAGCCGGTCACCGAATAATGGAACAACAAGTAAACGGCCTTATTTTGAAAGGCGTTGGCAGTTTTTATTACGTAGAAGCGCAGGGCACGGTTTATGAGTGCCGTGCCCGCGGAGCGTTCCGCAAGCAAAAAATCACGCCGCTTGCCGGCGACCGCGTCACCATTACGCTGCGCGAAAACCGCGAGAACACGGTCGACACCATCAGCGAGCGCAAGAATTATTTGCAGCGCCCGCCCGTAGCGAACGTCGACACGCTGGTGATCGTGTCGTCCATCACCGAGCCGGCACCGAGTACGCTGGTAATCGACAAACTGACCGCCATCGCCGTCAATAAAAACATCCGTCCCTGCGTGGTCTTTACGAAAACCGATCTGGCAGACACCGCAGAACTGGAATCACTCTACCGTCGCGCCGGTCTGCAGGCCTGCTCGGTCTGCGCCACAACGGGCGAGGGGATAGATGCCGTTCGCGAAATGCTTGGCGGCCTTACGGTTTTTACGGGCAACACCGGCGTCGGCAAATCGTCGTTGCTGAATTGCCTGGACCCCCAGCTTGCACGCAAAACGGGCGAGATCAGTCAAAAACTCGGCCGCGGCCGCCACACGACGCGAGAGGTCACGTTATATCGCGTCGGAGACGGATACGTTGCGGACACGCCGGGCTTCTCTTCGATCGATCTGGAGCAGGCGAATGATGTGATCTTGAAAGACGATCTTGCGTTCTGCTTCCCGGAATTCGCGCCTTATCTCGGCGCCTGCAAATTCAGCACCTGCTCACACACGGTCGAAAAGGGCTGTAGGATCCTGGAGGCCGTGCAGGACGGCGCGATTGAGCCGTCCCGTCACCGCAGTTATGTAACGCTGTATAACGAAGTAAAGAATCTGAAAGAATGGGAACTGTGACCCGTTTTTTCGATGGAGGTCTCGATGAAGACGCTGACTTGGAAAGAACGGCTGAAACTGTCGGTTTGGTTTATCCTGACGGTCGCCGCCGCCTATTTCGTGATCGTCAACTGGAGCAAGTGGTCGGGTTTTCTGACCAGTTTGTGGAACGCCGGAAAGGGCTTTTTATTCGGTTTGATGATCGCTTACGCGGTCAACCTGCTGATGAGTTTTTACGAGCGCCACTGGTTCCGCAAGCATGAGCAGAGTTTCTTTGCCCGCAAGCGACGGACGTTCTGCCTGACGTTATCGTACGTCAGCGTTCTTGTGATCGTCGCGCTGATCGTTGTGCTGGTCATACCGCAGATGATCGACAGCGTGAGCCTTCTTGTGAAGCAGGCGCCGCAGGCCCTCAATAAGATCTCACAGAACGAAAAGGTAAAAACCTATCTGCCGCAGGTCTATGAATGGCTCGGCACCAAAGATTGGACGGGGCTCGTCAACAAGGGCGTCGCCTTTTTGAAAGAGAACTCCGGCGGTCTTGTCGGCACGGTGACATCGACCATCGGCGCGACCGTTTCCGGCGTTATCGCTTTCTTTATCGGCATTGTGTTTTCGTTCTATCTGCTTGCAGGGAAAGAATCGTTTATTGATCAGTTCAAAACGCTCGCTTCCCGTTTTATTCCGGCCAAAGCGTATGACAAAACCATGGACGTGCTGACGGTGATGAACGGTTCGTTCCGCCGCTTTATCGTTGGTCAGTGCACAGAGGCGGTCATTCTCGGCGGTCTGTGCGCTGTCGGTATGCTGATCCTGCGGCTTCCGTACGCCGTGATGATCGGCGTCCTTGTCGGTTTTACCGCGCTGATCCCCATTATCGGCGGTCTCATCGGCAGCGTTGCGGGCATCATTATGATCATTCCCGTTTCGCCGCTCAAAGCGCTCATCTTCTTCATCTTCTTGATGGTTCTTCAGCAAATCGAGGGCAACCTCATTTACCCGCGTGTCGTGGGAAAATCCGTGGGCCTTCCCGGGATCTGGGTACTGCTGGCCGTAACGGTCGGCGGTGGCATTGCGGGTATTCCCGGCATTCTCTTCTCGGTTCCCATTGCGTCGGCGCTGTACACGCTCGCCAAACGCACGCTGGACAAGCAGAAAGCGGAAATCGAAAAAGAGCCGGAAATGACAAGCGAAACCGCGGAAAGCAACGGGAAATAACGCACGTCTTTCACGCGATCGCATAGTATGGCATACCAGTAAATGTGAGGTGTGCGTATGAAAGTTGTTGTTTGCAAGTCGCCGGCCGTATTTCGCGGAATTTTGAAATGGCTGTTCAAAGTCAAATAAAAAGAAGGGGCAAGCGATGCTTGCTCCTTCACTTTTGCTATTACGCGGGCGTTAGTTGCTCATGGCGACGCGTTCGCCGGTATGGGCGTTGACGATGGCCTTGTGAACGCCGATGTAGGTATTGGAAATGTACTTATCCATATGCAGACTGCCGAAGAACCAGCGTTTGAACTCACTGCACTTGGCAAGCTCGTCGAAATAGGCGTTCAGCGCCGTCACGCGCACGCCGGTTTCGTCGTCCAGTTTCAGAAAATCTTTGATGGTGGTCGACGGTTCGTGCGTAATGATAACGTCCAGCTTGCAGTCGACCTTTTCGAGATTGTTCGCCCCCTCGATCAGTTCTTCTTTGGAGGGGATCTCATACTTAAGCCACGGGTTATCCTCGATCCGCGAGTCCAGATCGGGGCTCTCGCCGCCGCCCATGGCAAAGATGCGCAGGGTATCGATCTCAAACACCTGACCGCGCATCAGGTGATAGATATTGTCGGCGATCTTGTGGACCTTGCCGCCGTTCCAAACGGAAACGGGGTATTTGTTGAGCAGGTCAAAGTTCTCGTGCGTGCCGTCGATAAAGCAGATGTTGTATTTGCGTTTTGAGAGCGCCTTGAGGATCTTTTCCTCGGCGCGGGACTTGTCCCAGATAAACCCGAAATCGCCGCAGACGATGAGCGTATCACCATCCTGCAAAACTTTCAGCGCGTTTTTGGAGAGGCGCTCGGGGTCGCCGTGGGTGTCGCCGGTAACGTAAACCATAGTATTCGTCCTTTATTTTGAAATCTTTGAAAAAACCGCCGTTTGCTCTTGGCAAGGGCATAAAAAAATGATATACTGAATATAATCATTATACTACACACATACGGTGAATGTCTATGAAAAAATTACTAATTTTTACTGTTTGCGCGATATTTCTCGCTTTAACGCTCGTTCCCGCCGCGGCCGCGACGTCCGGCGGTACTTACGATATTTCTTCGCCGGAGTATGAAACCGATATCGCGTTGCTTGTGAACGCCGATACCGACACAGTCATTTACAGCAAGAATGCCGATCAGATTACGGCGCCCGCCTCACTCACCAAAATCATCACGGCCATGGTCGTTTTGGAAGGCAATCCCGATCTGAACCGCACCATTACCTGCTCCTCCAAGGCCATACACAGTCTTGACGGCACGGGGAGTTCCATCGTCGGCCTGATGGAAGGGGAGACGACCACGCTCGAAATGCTGCTGTACTGCCTGCTGCTGCCCAGCGCCAACGACGCCGCGGCCGTTCTGGCGGAAGAGTTCGGCGGGACCGAGGCGGCCTTCGTGGAAAAAATGAATGCCTACGCCAAGGGCCTCGGCTGCACCCACACGCACTTTGCCAACCCGCACGGCCTTGACGACGAGAGTTTCGAGGGGTACGACGGCGAGAAACAAAACCAGACCACCGCAGAGGACCTGTACAAGATTTCAAAAGCCGCCCTACAAAACGAGACCATCAAGGCCATTTCTTCCAAGTACGGCAAAACCATGCCCGCGACGAATCTCAGTGACGAGCGGTACCTATACAACACCAACTCGCTGCTCAATTCGTACTCCTACTATTATTACGATGGGGCAATCGGGTTGAAGACCGGCACGACCGACAAGGCCGGCAGTTGTCTGATCTCGAGTGCGAGCAAAGACGGTTACAGTTACATTTCCATCGCCCTGCACGGCAACGGCGAGTATCTTGCCGACGGCCAGTACCGCAACACCGCGTTTCTGACGTGCCGCTATATGTTGAATTGGGCGTTCGAGAATTTGAGTATGAAAACCCTTGCCGACACGTCGCAAAACCTCGGTGAAGTCGGCGTCGAATTCGGACGCGGCTCCGACTACGTGGCGCTTGTGCCGCAAGAGCCGGTCGTCGCCATCGTGCTGAACGATATCGGTCTCGACGATTTGAAAGTGGAGCTTGCCGACGGCTTTCCGCAGCAGATCCCCGCCCCGGTCGAAGAGGGGGACGTCATAGGCGAAGCGAAATTGACCTACGGCGACGTCGTTGTTGCAAAAGTCACGCTGGTCGCTCAACAGGCCATCAAAAAGAACTACCTCTGGGCGGCGTTCAGCTGGCTTGTGAACATCATGAGTTCCAAGGCATTTGTGCCGTTTGCGCTCGTGCTTGTGGTAATCATCATCGCACTTTTTATCTCCGCGAAAAAACACCGTCAAAAAAAGAAACGCCGCGAAAACCGTGTGAACGTTGTCAAAGATTATACGCGCCTCGGATAATAGCGGTTTACAATCACTAAAGAGAGTTTACGCGACATAACACGAGTTAACACGAGCAAAAAGCGAAAAGTTAAGTTTTTTCAAGATTTTTTGTTGACACACCCGTAATGCTGTGATATGATATCAAAGCATTACGGGATTTTTGACGGCGGTTCGCCGCCGGAACACCGGAAATCAACAGGAGGTAAACTGTTATGTCTACAACAATGCCCAAGGGCAAAACAGAGCGTCAATGGTATGTTCTTGACGCTGCGGGCCGTACGCTTGGCGACGTTGCCGTTGAAGCGGCCACGCTGCTGCGCGGCAAGCACAAACCGACGTTTGCGCCCCACGCCGATTGCGGCGACAGCGTGATCGTCATCAACGCGGCCAAGGTCGTTCTGACCGGCAACAAGGCCGAAAAGAAGATGTACTATCATCACAGCGGTTACATCGGCCACCTGAAAAAAGTCAACTACGGCACGCTGCTCAAAGAGAAGCCCGAGTTCGTCGTTGAAAAGGCCGTCAAGGGAATGCTTCCCAACAACACCATCGGCCGTACCGCCATCACCAGACTTCGCGTTTACGCGGGTCCCGAGCACGAGCAGGCTGCACAGAAGCCCATCGCTCGCGAGTTTTAAGGGAGGAGGAAGAGTTTTATGTACGAAAGCAAGCCTTATTTTTACGGAACCGGCAGACGTAAATCTTCCGTCGCCCGCGTTCGTGTTTACCCCGGTACCGGCAAGGTCACCATCAATGACAGAGACATTGACGATTATTTCGGTCTTGAAACGCTGAAACTCATCGTCCGTCAGCCCCTTGCGCTGACCGAGACGGCTGACAAATACGACGTGATCTGCCGCGTCAGCGGCGGCGGTGTTACCGGCCAGGCCGGCGCCATCCGTCACGGCATCGCCCGCGCACTGCTTCAGTCCGAAGACGACGTTCGTCCCGTCCTGAAAAAAGCCGGTCTGCTGACCCGCGACCCCAGAATGAAAGAGAGAAAGAAATACGGTCTCAAAGGCGCCCGTCGCGCTCCGCAGTTCTCCAAGAGATAA